>JADEXV010000412.1 GCA_015206945.1 Nostocales cyanobacterium LEGE 12452
AGGAAAACCTGCGCCAAGCCAAGACTCCCCCAATTAAAGACCAGCCCCAAATCCAGACCACCTCCGCCCACCACGACCAAGCCCGCAGCAACGGCCGCCCATCCTGGACTGCACTCAGGATCTGGCTGACCATGTGAGCTTGTACCAGTACTCCTGGCATTTGCTCATCTAAAGGAATACCATAAGGTGTAGGCCAAGTGTCTGGAGAATCGCCTTTTGCAGTCACACCAATGAGAACAATTCGGTCTTTGATGGCGTTGGGGTTAATTGGACTAGATAAAAATTGCGTTAGCTTTACCTGTTCGGCTATTTCTTTTGAAGAACGATAGTTGAGTAAGATTTGACCGCCATTAGCATCAATATTTTGATAGCCACCAGTACGAGATTTCAGATTTGGAAAAATAGTCTTACCCAACTGCAAATTTCCTTTAGCGGTGAACTTTGTTTGAATTCCTAAAGGGCGCAGATAAAGGGATGCGAGTTGTAAACTGAAGGAATATTGAGCAGAACACAATGATGTCGTCTCCTGATTCATGAACAGAAGATGCCGACGAATAACTCCATCGCGATCGTGAATAAAGTCACTGAATCCCAGATTTCCTGGAGGGATTTCTGGTGGTGCCTTAATGCCTTTGATATTTACTGAGCGATCGCTCCCCTTGCATACGCCAACCAAGTTCTGAGTTTGCTGAAGACGAGTAATTAAATCTGGCTCTTTGGCCTTAAAATCACGGTAGACATCCAAGCCGATCGCGCGGGGTTGGTACTGATTCAGTTTTGCTAAGAGTTTATTGAGAGATTTTTCAGAAATAGAAGCTCCGATTAAGTACTCGCCATTTTGTCTTTGAATGGCTAAATCTTCATCGTCAATTGTGATGATCAACAGTCGGGGATCGAGACCTTCGGCAGGGCGCGATCGCATCATCAGGTCAAAGGCTTGAATCTCTTGATTTTCTAGCAATCCCACCAATCTCACGCCACAAACCAAAGCTGTAACTGCCAAGCTAGATAATACAGTTCTCTGAAATCTGCGTCTGTTAAATAAAGGTAAATTTCCTTGATCTTCATCTTCAGATTTTGTAGACCTTAATTCATCCCAAGTCGGTGGTATCTGCGCCGGATTTTGGCAAATTACTGGTAGCCAAGTTGCACAAGGAAATCTATCTTCAAGTCCTTGCAAGCGTTCCCGCGCTTGGCGTACCGCTTGATATAAAGACTCGCCACCGGCAAAGCCTTGGAGAAAATACTTTAAAAACTCCTTTGCAACTTGGTCTGGGACGGGTTCGCGCATGACGATCATTTGAGGAATTTGCAAATCAGCCAATTCTCGCGCCAACCCCAATCCATCACAGGAGTTGAATATAGCTAATTGCAAACCATTTTCAATGGCTTTTTTGAGAGCGTACTTTAACTCGCCAATGGTAAGACTATCAGTTCTATTTAGGTAAATTCGTCCGCTTTCTCCATTTTTGTTACTGGAACTGTGTCCGGCAAAGAAGAGAATATCCCAGTTTTTTCCCCAGAGATGCTCAGTCAAGTCCTTACGTTGTGGTTCTACCAAAAAGCTCACCTCTGCATTACCACACTGTTGCAGTAAAGCTCGATCGGCTTGGGTGTCAATCCCCTTACTATTGCCCACAATTGCCAAAATATTGACTAATTGATTCAGAGGGCGTGGCTTGTGAATGCGATCGTAAGATGGTGAAGCAAGGGCAATTTCAGCTTTGGGATAGCGTTCTAACAAGTCCCACAGATGCCAAGGTAATAGCTGCAATTGGCTATTTTCTGTTTGCAAAATCACCCGTACTTCGTCGCTGGACGATAATCTTTCTAACCATTTTTCCCTCAACGGGCGAAACTCCTCTGCTCGCAGCCAGGTATTAAAGCGTGCCCGCAAAATATGAGAAGCGTTTTCGCAGTCTTGCACCATCGATACATTCGTCACCTGCATTTTGTCAGCATGGAGGCGATAACGATTGCCTATCTGCCGATAACTAGACTGCCAATGACTATAATAGAGCGGCATTTCCGGGAATGAAGGGAGCCTCCCAGTGATTTCGGTTGTAGCACGCTCGTGTTCTTCACCAATTTGGAGGGTGACAGCAAACCCTTGCTCAAAACTACCCTCTCCGAATTTGATTGCCACTAACTTACCCATAACCGTCGCTATCTCCCTGTACCATATCGTGCCCTGTTCTAATGTCCGATCGAAAGCTCCATAAGCGTCTAAAGATTTTTTTCAAAATCCCTAAAAGCTGGCTTGGATTTTTAATTTTTAATTTTTAATTAATGAATTATCACTTAATAAATTACCGACAAAAGGGGAAGATAGCTACATATTTCAAATTCGGAAATATTCGGTAATGCTGGTATTATCTAAGGCTACTCTAACGCTAAATTCTTCTGTAGGTTCACCACGAAAATGCAACTGAATGTAGTTGTCTGATTTTCTAGATTGAGCATCTAGAAATACTGCTCCTGAACTATCTATAACAGTGAGATGAACTCCTGGTGGCAAGTAGATTTGATTTCCAGTGGCGTGCAATTGGAGATGAATACTAGTTTGTTGATCTTTTTCGGGGCTGATTTCCACAATCAACATCACAGGTTGGTTGTGGATTTGGATACCTAAATCAATTACTTTTGCCCGTTTAGTAATTGATTCTGGTTGTTTGAGGGCATCTAATTCCAAAGTTTCAATACTGCGAAAGGCATAAGTTGGTCTGAATTCCGGCACGTTCCACAGCGATTCAATAGTCTCCCAGCCCGTCTCAAATATACCGGCAAACCACTGACTCAAATTCACTAATGAATTAACTGGGGATTGACGCAGTTCCCAGATGTGGTCAATAAAAGCTTCCAATGGTTGCAGTTGTGTTAAAGGAACTGTTTCAGTTGCCACACTAGGGATAAAACCAAGCAGCCTTGCTTCTTCGAGCGATTCATCAAATTGAATTATTAAATAACCCACCCGCTCTTCCCAAGTTTCTGGAGGAATAGAACATATCTGCTGATGCAGATGCACGGGGCGACACTCCAGACGGCCAATTGAGGGCACTTCTAAATCAGCGACATCCCCACAAAGGCGCATGATAGGGTTCCAACTGTCACTAGCTTGAAGATCGGTAGGAATATCCATCATCTGCAAGTAATCATTCACCACCCATACAGCTAAAGTATTCAGCCGGACTTGCTCTGCTTTTTCAGAATTTGGCTGCTGGTTAGCAAATTGCTGGGCAGTTATGCGAGCTGTTTGGGAAATCGGCAATGTTAAAGCGAAATCGTCTAGCTGATAGGTGGAGTTATTCATAAGTCAATTTCTAGGGATCAATGCTGCTATGTATATATCACCCGCATTTAATAAATTTATGCCACAAAATTGAATATTGGAAAAAAATTGAATACTGGAAAAAGAGAATTGGAGACTGGGGATTAGGTAAAAATATCCCATAAAATTAAAAGATTGTATATTGAAACGATCTAGCATATAGAGCTTTTGAGTATTTATACTTCTATCAAGATAGCTTCAAGCTGCTAAAAGCGGTTTATCAACTAGCAGATAGGTTGCCAAATTTTGAGCGGACAATTTCAGCGTTCAATTACGAAAATTGGCTCCCTAAATTACAACCAATTGCCAATCAATACATAGGCAGACCAAAAGCTTGGCGCTCTGTAGTTGGGATGTTTCAGCAGTTGTAGCTGGGCACGATGGACTGCTTCGGCTTTGGTGATTTTGCCACTCTTGAGTTCTCGATAGAAGGCACTAACAAACATCGCTGTTGATTCATCATCAATTTGCCACAGGGAAGCGATGGTACTACGTGCCCCAGCTCGGACAGCTGCTCCTGCTAGACCGAGTGCTGCACGGCTGTCTCCTGTTGCTGTCTGGCAAGCACTCAAAACCAATAATTCTACTACGGTTTTACCCCAGGGCAAACGCATCTTATCTACTAATAAAAACTAAGGAAGATTTCAAAATGATATAGATAATTGTAAAATTTGATGAAATGATAAATAAAATAAATCAAATATTTTTCAATATGTGAATTAGCTTA
>JADEXV010000413.1 GCA_015206945.1 Nostocales cyanobacterium LEGE 12452
CTGGAAAAGCAGTCTAAATGGCAGGAGCAACCATTTCAACGTCTGCTTAAGTGTTGGGCAGAAGTTGTTGGCCCGGTGGTTGCTGCAAATACTCGACCATTATCGATTCAGCGTGATGTTTTGTCGGTAGCAACTTCTAGTGCTGCTTGGGCGCAAAACCTGACTTTTGGTCGCACATCGCTACTTTTAAAGTTGAATAAAAAGCTGCCAACGCCTTTGGTTGATATTCGTTTCTCGACTGCTGGCTGGCAGAATCCGTCGGTGGAAAGAAAACAGCAACAAATGGTTTCGCCCCATGAGCATCCCAGTTACCTTGGTGATGAGATTAGCCGCCCTGATGATACACCCACCAAGGATGTGAATGCGGCTTTTGGACATTGGACGAAGATTATGCGATCGCGATCGCATGGCTTACCCCTTTGTCCCCAGTGCCAATCTCCCACTCCTCCCGGTGAACTCCAGCGCTGGGAAGTGTGTTCTGTTTGTGCTGCTAAACAGTTTTCAAAGCAAAATACTTGAACGATTATCCGTTGAGCAGAGTTTATCCTGAAATAATTTGCTGCCATTACATCAAATCTTTCTAATTCTTGAGAAAAAGTATAGTTTGCCGCTGAAATATGCCGAATGTGGTATATAAAACAGACTATTTATGTGAAAAATTATGCCTTAAGCCATACTTAAGGAAGATTTTAAAAGGCTGAATAAATCAAAAGCTTTTATTTTCTCCTTGATCCCTAATAAGTTTTAGAAGATATCTATATGTAACTGCTCTAGGAATTATTTAAATATATAACAAGATTATAAAAAAATCCTGAAGTTTATTTTTTACTTGGGATCGCTGAAACCTATAGAAAATAATGACTTTTTGGCTTTTCTCCGTCTTTATATATAGAAGCAGAATATAAAGATGAAATTCAGCCAGAAACAACACTAAAGATGAATCCGAATGAAACCCATTAAAGTTTTAGCATCCGCCTGTAGATATTGCCGTCATTACCAGCCAGAAGGTCGCCGTGGTGGAACGTGCCAGCAGTTGGGCGCACCAGTTCAAGCGACTTGGAAGGCCTGCTCTTTGGCGCTTCCACCTTTTGCACCTTCTTGGGAAACCTTAGAAGATGCTTGGGGTTTGCCAGATGCAGCTCCAGTTTTAACATCTTGTCAATCTTTAGCCTCAGATTTAGACAATGCTGCCCTTGTCTCTCTAGAGGAAATAACGGCCTCTATATCTGAACAGGTAAAAACTAAAGCAGTGGTCATTTAGTCATCCATTATTACTGGACTGAGTTTGTAGTCTGCTTAAAATAAGATTTGTTTTTAAGATTTTTAGTGCTGTATAGGTTGATATCTACAAAAATCGCACCTCATTTAAGGGGGGCGATTTTTGAATTCTAAGGTAGCCAAGGAAAAGAGCGAAAATCTGGTGGCCGCTTTTCAAGAAAGGCTTGTTTGCCCTCAGATCCTTCTTCTGTCATGTAATAGAGTAGGGTGGCGTTGCCGGCGAGTTCTTGTAAACCAGCTTGTCCATCACAATCAGCGTTAAAGGCGGCTTTGAGACATCGAATTGCGATCGGACTTTTTTCTAAAATCTCCTGCGCCCATTGAATACCTTCCGCTTCTAATTGTTCCACTGGGACGACGCAATTAATTAAACCCATTTCTAGCGCTTGTTGGGCATCATATTGGCGGCAGAGAAACCAAATTTCTCTAGCTTTTTTTTGCCCCACGATGCGGGCAAGATAGCTGGCTCCAAAACCACCGTCGAAACTGCCGACTTTCGGGCCAGTCTGTCCGAAAATGGCATTATCGGCAGCGATGGTAAGGTCGCAAATTAAGTGTAGGACGTGTCCACCACCGATCGCATATCCCGCTACTAAAGCAATCACCACTTTCGGCATGGAACGAATCAGGCGTTGTAAGTCCAGGACATTCAAGCGAGGGATGCCAGTATCATCCACATAACCCGCATGTCCCCGCACACTTTGATCACCACCAGAACAGAAGGCATATTTTCCATCAGTATGTGGCCCATATCCAGTAAATAGGACAACACCAATAGTAGTATCTTCACGAGCATTACAGAAAGCATCATACAGTTCAAAGACTGTTTCAGGACGGAAGGCATTGCGTTTGTGAGGACGGTTGATGGTGATTTTCGCAATGCCATCAGTTTTTTGATACAGAATGTCTTCGTAGGTTTTGGCAGTTTGCCAGTTAATTTGCATTGGTATGGAGTGCGCTGTTGTGCTTGAGAATTTTATCGCGGACGTAGGGACATGCGATACCTGCGGTAGGCTACGCCTACGCTAAAATTGCTGTCTCAAGCCTTTACAATCTGGTAATTGTCTGGGTGTTGAGGAATAAAAATGCGACGTGACACCATCTTCTACAAATTATTTAAGCAATTTCCCGGTTTGCTGTTTGAATTAGTAGATGAACCTCCCGCAGAGGCGGAAAACTACCAGTTTGAATCAGTTGAAGTGAAAGAAACGGCGTTTCGGATTGATGGAGTGTTTTTACCTCCCGCGAATGCAGTTTCCAAAACCGTCTTTTTTGCTGAAGTCCAGTTTCAGAAGGACGAAGACTTATATCACCGTTTCTTTAGCGAATTATTTTTGTTTCTCTACCGCCACTCTATCCGTTACGATGACTGGTTTGGAGTCATAATTTTTGCTTCTCGCAGTCTGGAACCTTCTAACTCAACGATTCACCGCGCTTTGTTGGAAAGTGGTCAAATCAAGGAGGTTTATCTGGATGAGTTGGGGGATTTGCGACAGCAACCTTTGGGATTGGGTTTGATGTTGCTGACAAATGTTACTTCTGAAACGGAAGCAGTGGAAGGGGCGCGGTTTTTGTTGGAGCAAGCACAGCAACAATCGGAGCAAGCGATAATTGATTTAATTACGACGATTATTGTTTACAAGTTTTCTAAGCTTAGTCGAGAGGAGATTGCAACGATGTTGGGACTGAATTTGGAAGAACCACGGGCTATTCTGGAAGCGAAGGAAGAAGGAAAGGTTGAAGGACGAGAGGAAGGAAAAGTCGAAGGAAAGGTTGAAGGAGAAAGAACGATCATTTTACGACTATTAAATCGGCGTGTGGGTAATATTTCTGATACGCTTCTGTCTCAGATTCAAGGGTTATCGTTGGAACAGTTGGAAGCTTTAGGTGATGCTTTGTTGGATTTCTCTACTCTTGCTGATTTGGAACGATGGTTACAAGGTGAAGTAAGGGGGTAAGTTTCACTTAAAGATGCATAGCAGGAGAGCGATCGCACTCCGTAAGATAATTATGCCTACAAATAAAGTTTCTCGAAGTGGAGAAGCATTTGCAGACACGCGGGTATATCAGAAGCGGTGGAAGAAAAAGTGCGATCGCTCGTCCTCCGACTGTTAAAACGACTATTTGGTGAAATTGCTGAGGAACGTTGGAAGCGTTAGATTTGGCGTTGTTGGGATTGAAATTGCGATCGCTGATTTGGAAGGGTGGTTACAAAATCAAGGAGTAGATTCCTAAGTTAAATTTATAGTTTTTCTAATATCTTGAAGCTGAAATGTTTTCAGTAATAAGCTCTTGAGCGCGAGCTTGAGTTTTTGCTTGATGTGCTGGTGAGACTTTTTCAATTACATAACCCAATTTTTTGCCATAATTTCATTCTCCTTTTTCTTTAAATTCATCGATATAAAAATAATATTACTGGGAATACTACTATTAGAATTTGTTTTCTCAGTAGAATGATTTAAATATATGGATGACCTGAAAAAATTGCTAAATCGTGCATCATTTGAGGAGAGGAAAGCATTAGCAGAGATTCTTAATGCCTCACAACCAACAGCTGATTCTATTGTTGATCGTCTATGCGAGAAGAGTCAAGATCCTGCTAGCTATGTATTTAATGAAATATTTGATGATCATCCAAGTTATCAAAAAATAGTTAGGCGAGCTGCTAAAAAGTTAAAAATAAAATGTAGTAAATATGAATCTGCTAGTGTAATGGAGATAAAAATTGCACAGAAGGTTATGGAAACAATA
>JADEXV010000038.1 GCA_015206945.1 Nostocales cyanobacterium LEGE 12452
GGAAACTTGGCAGGGGAGCAGGGGGGCAGGGGAAGTAACATTAATATTCTCCTCGTCTCCCTTGTCTCCCTCATCTCTCTTACTCTGGGAAAGACTTGGGGGCGTTTTACTCTTTTTGGGTTGGGTGGTGTCGGTAGTAAATTATCCTTGGCAAGCAATAGCTGTAAGTGGTTTGGGTTTGTGGTTTGTGGGGAGTCGCTTGCAACGGTACAGTTTAAAGCGAGACTTTGCAGGGGTTTTCATCATCGGCTTAGAGACGATTTTGCTAGGTTGGCGATTAGTACCCGATAACTTACAGAAATTAGCGATCGCAACTGGTACTCAACTCACCAATTCTCAAAATGAACCTTGGGCACTACTGGGTATAGCTTTATTTCCCTACATAATTTTGATGGTGGCGCTTACAGATAGTATGTATCGCAACCAAAAGCAAGAATTAGCTAAGTTTGGCGAACTGCTCGCTTTGTTATTTGGAGCTTTTTTAACAACGATCGCTCTAGTCAATCCTGCATTGCGATCGCTAAATCTGCTATTTTCTACCGCCACTCTGGCATTTGTTACTCAACGCCGTTCCCCCTCATCTCTTCCGCTGGTATATCTAACCCACATTATGGGGGTGCTGACATTTTGCTTTACCATTAATTGGTTATTCCCAACCCTGAGTCAACAAGTTTGGGCAAGTATTTTATTGGCTCTCATGGTTGCAGAATGGCGATTCAGCTTGAAGGAAGGACTATGGCAACGTAGCGCATGGGATATCGGTTTAGGATTAGCCGCAGGGAGTTTTTTCCTTTTGTGGATGAATGCAGAATCATCTTGGTATGGCATCACTGATAACCGATCTGATTGGGGAGTTTTATGGCTAGTTACGCCTTTAGCTCTGACGGGTGTTGCCAATGCCGCAATTATAGAGCGGCGGATTACTAGCCGTTACTTGAGTGTCTTGGCTGTAATAGTTGCCCAGCTACTAACTTTACAACTACCAGGAATCAGATTAATCGGTTTGGCTGTAGGTGCTGGATTGATGTTTGCAAATACCCGCAATTTGCGAAACCAAGTATCTGCGGTAATTACAGAAGGATTTGTTTTAAGTTTCATCGGCGTGCTGCTGTGGACAGGTGTGCCTGGTTTGCCTCGCCTAGCGGTAGCCGGTTGGTTTATTGTAGGAGCGATCGCAACTCTAAGTCTATGGTTAGTGCGGACTATTTTGAACCGACGCGGTAACGAATTAGCAGTTATCTATGCAGCCGCTAGCGATAAATGGGCGATCGCTTTGTGTAGTGTTGAATTATTAAGTTTGACGCTGCACTCAGTACTGATTTACCAAGAGTTTACGACATCAGGATTTTTGTTCTTAATTGCCACTGTAATAATCCTGGCAGCCATTGTTTATCGGAGTTGGCGCGAACCGACAAATTGGGCATTTTATGGTACAGGCTGGTGTTTGGAATTGTTGATTACCCAAGTACTAGGGTTGGGGGAAAGCTCAATTGTGAGAATTGCAATTGCAAACATCGCCTTGGGTTTAATTACTCAACTTGTCGGCGAGTGGTGGCGGCGACGACATCAATTAGAAAGGTTTCCTAGCAGCCTGCACATTTTGCCATTAATTTATGGTGTATTTAGTGTATTGCTGCGTTTGAATACCTTTACCGAGTGGACAGGTTTGTATTCCTTGGGTGTAGCTTTAATTATTATTGGCGTGGGGCGACGGCACGAGAGCTTCAAACCCTTGCTGTATTTAGGAATTATTGGCGTATCAATTTCTGCTTATGAACTTTTGTTCTATCAAATGTCACAAGCTTCAGGAGGAGCATTAGGTGATGGATTAATTGCCATGTCTGCCCTTGGCGCGAGTATCATGTATGCTTACCGGATTTTGTCACCTTGGCTTGTCAGCTACTTACACCTAACTCCCCAAGAATTGAAAAGAATTGCCCATATTCACTGGGTTTGGAGTAGCTGTTTATTAATGGCTGCTATTCCTCTTCCCATTGCAGTTAACCGTTTGGTGGGATTGGGAACGGGAGTATTTTTGATTCGCTATGCCATCTTTCAGGGACGAAATTCACTCACTTCCCCCAGTTTCTTCGGAGGAATTACAATCGCCGAGATGTGGGTTTACCTTGGCTTATTAGAGGTAGCCGGCATGAGGATTTATTGGCGAGAGACAGCAGTAGGGCGATTTTGGGCTGGGCCATTAGTTCCTTGGAACGGTGCGATCGCTTGTGTGGTAGCCTACTTTTTGTACATCTTACCTTGGGAAAGTTGGGGTTGGTCTAAAAGACCTTGGCAACAAGCTGCATACATCACACCATTGATAATTTTATGGGAAACTAGACTGCAAACTTACCCGATTACCTTGGTACTTGCAGCTGGATTTTACATCTTTTTAGCAAAAATAGGTGAAAACATCCGTTTCACCTATATTAGTGTGGCGTTAATTGATTGGGCACTTTATCGCTGGTTTGATTCCTTACGCTTAACTGATGCTTTGTGGTATGTAACACCAATTGGGTTATCACTACTTTATATTGCTCAAGTAGATACCCAACTGAAGCTACCAGAGTACAAAACATCTCGTCATCTTCTGAGAGTGCTAGGGAGTGGTTTAATTTGTGGGTGGGCAATTTTATTTAATCAAAATACAGCTTGGATACCAGGAATTTTTAGTCTCATCGCTATTTTTGCCGGATTAGCTTTGCGAGTACGGGCTTTTCTCTACATTGGTACAGCCACTTTTTTAATTACGACAATCTATCAATCGGTAATTTTCAGCTTACAGTACTCCTTTTTAAAATGGGTTGTTGGCTTACTAGTTGGCATCTTACTAATTTACATCGCCGCCAACTTTGAAACCCGTCGCGCTCAAATAACTTCCTTAATTCGTAGCGCCATTGATGAATTTCAATCATGGGAATAGGTAAGCTAAAGATTAAACTAATTAGACAGGCGATCGCACTATCTGACTACTTGTATCAATTCTGTATGAAGATGCACCAAAGTATATTAGAAACGAACCGCTTTCTGTGCGAGAGGCTTCCGCCAACGCGCAGCGTCTCGTCAAAGTCGGACAAAAAAAAAGAAAATTTGGTGCTGCTTCATAAAGAAATGGTATTAGGTATTAAGCCGATCGCCAATATCTCTAAGTTCCCTAACTACAGTACCGATTGTAGCTACACCGACGTTTACAATCGCGTTTGAAATAACTTCCCCTAATCTGACTAAGCCACTTAAAATATCAAAAAAATTCTGAGTTTCTTGAATTTTTGCAGCCGCTTGATCAAGAGAACTTGTAGCCTCAGTTATTTTCTTAACTGCTTCATCCATATCTGTTAAAACTTGATTAAATTGTCTACTATTAATCTCAGCAACAAAGTCCAAAATTTTTTGACACTCATTACTAATTTCCCGAAATTGATTCAGGCTAATTTGTTCATCGTTGGAAAGCTTTTTCGCTCTTTCCCGAATAGCAACCTGTAGCTTTAGTATCCGATCTCTCAAAGAAGAAGGATTTTCCCAATCCTGTCTGGTAATTGCATTTTTAACTAATGGCATAAACAACAACCCTGTTTTTCAAAATAATAAATTAGTGATTGAAAAGCATTCAATAAAACTTAGTTAAAAAGCGCGATCAACTTCTTCTACTAGAGGTTTAACCGAGATAACGTATTCATTGAGAATTGTTTGAATACGTTTTATTTTTTTTTCGTCTATTTTTTTGAATGAAACTTTAGCATTAAACTGACATAATCGACTAACATCTTGAGGCTTTAACCCTTCTTCAAATTCTTTTCTCAGTTGATTATGGGTCTTAACTGTACTAAAAAGAATTTCATTATAAGCCCTAGCTGCTTGGTCTTTTTCAGCCACTATTTCCATAGATTTATTGTAGTCTTCTGTTAATTTTTCACCTACTGTAATTTGATCGACAACTTGTTGATAATTACTAGAATTGATTTCTCTATCATTACCTAGCTTTTTTAAAGTAGCAAAGTAAGGTTCATAGTAAGTATTAATTGCGTTTGCTTCTATGCCCAAAGTTCCTGCCTCGTTAAGGTAGTTATTTTGTACAATAAATATTAAGCCTCCTTTAGCAGGTTTATAAAGAGCGACTCCATTTTTATCAGCTGTTGGAACTGAATTACCAGTGACATATTTATGGATAGGTTCATTAGTACAAACAATTGCTTTTTGTAGAGCATCCTTTCGGATTTTGTTTGTTGCTAAATCAAATAATACCTTGAGGATTTCACTGCCTCCATCTACTGCATCTGCATCTAGTTTATTACCATTAATTGATAAATCTTTGATACTTTGACCCAATTCATCTATTGAGTTATCTAAAGATAAATTTTTTCCGCTTGCTATAGCACCTAAAGCATCCATATAGTCAATTAGAATATTGACTACTGTTTGAAAATTCTCAGAATCAACTCGCTCAATTCTCTCACAACCTTCTCGCCTCTTATTGCGATCGGAGATTCCACTATCAAGAACTAATGGAGTATATCTAATACGTCGTAAACAAGATTTATAGATATCTTCAGCAAAATCATTAGAAGCTCGTTCAACTATCTCTTTGCTCTTGCTAAAGCTTTCTACAGACTTAAAATTATCTCCGCAACTTCCTAACAAAACAGCAATCGGAATAACAATACCGATTAAAGATTTCCTTTTGAACATTTTTGCTTAACCTTATTGTAAAATCAAAATTTTGCCAAGTTTTCCTTGTTGCTCGTTGAGTGAGTAACAACTTAGTCTCAAATCCTTATCAAATAATGATTTGGAATATAATCAAAAACCCATAAAATGATTCATATTTACTTACCGTTGCGCTATTGATAAAATCGCTGTTATTTCCTTCTCCACTCCCCAAGTAGTCAATTTCGGAATTTTGCGATCGCCCTTGAGCAAAACCTTGCGTACTGACTCTGTTGAATCACGGTTGCCATAGATATTTAGGACTTATGCACTTAGCTTAGATATTGAAACTAAGAATGAAAAATAGGACAACGCCCCATGCTCAATTACAAAATTCCCAAAAAATGGTTAATTTTGCTGACAGTGGCTTTGATCTCTGCCTTGTTGCTGGCGATCGCTTCTTCTGCCTCAAGTATTTATTTATATGGCAGCAGTACTGATAATATCAAGGCAGATGCAGCAATTGTTTTAGGAGCGGCAGTTTGGAAAGATGAACCATCTCCTGTTTTCAGGGAGCGAATCAACCACGCCATTAACTTATATAAAAATGGATCTGTTAAGACAATCATTTTTACTGGTGGAGTTGGCGACAGTAATGAACCAGCTGAAGCTATAGTTGGGAAAAATTATGCGATCGCACAACAGGTAAAAGCTGCTGATATTCTCATTGAGACTCAATCTCGCACAACTCACCAGAACCTCAAAAATGCTTTGGAAGTAGCGAATGCTCACCAATTAACTAAGTTTCTTATTGTCAGCGATCCATTGCACATGAAGCGAGCCGTGTTGATGGCACGAGGCTTAGGAATGGATGCACATTCGTCTCCCACACCTACTACTCGCTATCGCAGTTTTTACAGTCAGATGGAGTTTTTGAGCCGAGAAACTTATTTTTACTTTGTCTACTTAGTATTTAAAATATAGCCGTGGCGGACTGCAACTAAAAATCGACCTAGAACTGTTACACCGCGTCGTATAAGTTGAGGCTTTACTTACAGGTTGGCGAGATTACTTTCAGCAGGCAATCGAAAAGTTTAAAAGATGAATTTTATTAATCTTAGAAAACAAAGCTGTAACCTTCTCCCTGTATAACTTTTAGAAGTTGTCTTCAAATTTTATTTTTCTATGGGCAAATCTTCAGCTGTTAGCCACAAGTCTACCGAATGAGTAGCGATCGCTTTTTCCTCACTTGATGCCAACGGCAATATCTACCATATCTCAGGTTTGAGATTGTCAAATCGCAGCCAGAGGTTTATTATACTTTGCTGCGATTTGAACCTTAATTGCGTGTAGCTTCCAGTAGGCGAGAAAAATAGAAGCGAGTCTTTGTCATTGCCCGTCGTTGCAAAGAAAAGCCATTGCTTTCTAAGATTTTCACTACATCAGCCTCACGATGCAAATATGCACGAGTGGCTTTACTTGGCCCAGGAAAGAAACTGCCAATTTTCTTGAGTATACTCAGGGCGCAGGTCTTCGGCGCAAAACTGAGAATTATCCGCGACTGTGCCAAAGAACAAAGGTGAGATATCATCTCATCGGCTTTTTCTTGAGGGTAATGGATGAGAACATCTAGGCAAATAACGGTATGGTAGCTACCACTCAACGATTCTAAATCCTGCACGGCAAAAGTAGGATTTTCGGTATTTCCCAAAGTTTGCTTGGCTCTATCTCTGCCTTCTTCTACCATTTTTTCCGAAATATCGGTGGCATAGACTTTGGCACCATCTACTGCCAGGGGAATGCTGAGACTACCGACACCACACCCAGCATCACAGATTGATAGCTCTGGTAAATTGTTATCAGCCTTCAGCCAACCGAGAACTGTATCCACAGTTTGCTGGTGTCCATTGCGGATGTCTAATTGGACTTTGTTGACTTCGCCATCGCCGTAGATTCGCTTCCAACGGTCAAACCCTGTGGAATTGAAATACTCGCGAACAATCGTTTTGTCGTCGGCTGCGTTCATAAACTTCGATTTTTAGGGGTTCCCAATGCTTAAAATTATCATTGATAGGAACCCATAAGAGCGGTCTTCCAAATTTTTCCAGATGATAGTTCGCCGATAAGCAAGGATACTTACGTACATAGAGGAACTTAGGGTGTCGAATTACAATCCAGATGCGCAAAATTGAAGCTGTACTGGCTTAACAAGCAAAATACTGAATTTAGCTTGGGTTTTATGGCTTTTAGGTATATTTTTTGCTCATAACAGCGATTTATTTTGATGAAATAAATCACTAAATCGCGATATTTATACAATTACTTTGGATTGGTCTATATTACCAAATTTGATGTTGTAATTTCATCAGCTGTTGGCATTATTTTTTTGTTTAAATCATTGTTCCACTAATATTTGTTTATTTTAAATGAAAACTGCTATTTTTCTATAGTTTCAGGATTCACGATCGCTAAATACGATTAAGAGCTATTTAAATACCCATAATTTTTGCAACCTCAAATCTCATCGAAATTTATATCTATGGATATAAAAAATACCTCCTTAAGATAGAATTGAATTGCGATCGCAACAATTATGCTGTTAAAAATTTAATTATATGTAACCAATAAAACTGAACTATACAAAAAAAATAAGTAAAGTTTCGTATGCTGCTTGTACATCTAGTATCTAGGCTGATTTATTACACATGACACTGAACTCGCTCACAGACAGTCCAATTGTTGCATTTACAATTCTTTTAACAGTAATCTTTACTGTCCCTCCGATATTTGAGCGATTAAGGCTACCTGGATTAGTGGGGTTGTTGGTTGCAGGTATATTACTAGGGCAAAATGGACTAAAGTTGTTAAACCCTGAGTCTGAAACTATCAATCTGCTCTCTGATATTGGCAAACTTTATTTGATGTTTGTGGCAGGTTTAGAAATTGACTTAGAGCAGTTTCGTAAAACTAGAAATCGCTCAATCGGGTTTGGCATTTTAACATTTTTAGTTCCAATGATTGCTGGCATTGCGACAGGACGATTATTCAATTTTGGTTGGAATGCCTCCGTCCTCATTGGTTCTTTACTAGCCTCTCATACCCTCTTGGCATACCCAATTGTGAGTCGTCTGGGAGTGGTAATGAATGAAGCTGTAACCGTCACGATTGGCGCCACAATTTTTACTGACACAGGTGCTTTGCTAGTATTAGCGATTTGTGTTGGGATTCACGGAGGAGAATTCTCCGCCATGAGTTTAGCAATTTTATTGGGTGGATTAGCAATTTACACTGCTGTTGTCCTGTTTGGCTTTGACTGGGCAGGAAAAGAGTTTTTTCGCCGCTCTGGGGATGAACAAAGTAACCAGTTTTTGTTTATATTACTAGCATTATTTTTGGCATCTGTTGGAGCGCAGGTAATTGGAGTTGAAAAAATTGTTGGTGCTTTTTTAGCAGGTTTAGCTGTCAACGATGTTCTAGGACGTAGCCCAGTCAGAGAAAAAATCGAGTTTATTGGTAGTGTTTTATTTATCCCTTGTTTCTTTGTGGACATGGGATTATTGATTAATATTCCTGCATTTATCAAAACCCTCAGTTCAATTTGGCTGACTCTGGTAATTGTAGTAGCTTTGATTGGCAGCAAATTTATAGCAGCATTCTTAGCCAAATTATTGTATCGCTACAACACGGCGGAATTGCTAACGATGTGGTCATTGTCTCTACCACAGGTAGCAGCCACACTAGCAGCAACCTTAGTTGCTTATCAAACGAAAAATCCTGCTGGTGAGCGCTTAATCAGTGAAGCTGTCTTAAACAGTGTGATTGTGCTTATGCTGGTAACTGCAATTCTGGGCCCCATAATAACAGCACGATTTGCTCCTTCCCTACAGCTTTCTCAGACAGATTTTGAAACAGATAGTTTGACAACTTGGTGGCAAGGTGATGAAGATGAGCAAGTAGAGAAAAGCCAGTATCCATTTACTGTATTAGTGCCAATATATAATCCCCAAACCCAGCGCTATTTAATCGAAATGGCAGCACTACTGGCTAGTCATGAATCTGGAAAAATTGTGCCATTAGCTATTACTAGAGCACATATTCAGATGGATGATCCGCAATTAGTAACAGCGCTCACTCAAAGCCGGGAAAGATTGAATTTAGCTAAAGAAATCAGTCAAGAGTTTGAGGTGGAAGTATTACCAGCAATTCGGATTGATGATGATGCAGCTTTGGGGATTAGCCGCACGAGTCGAGAACAAAACGCTAGTTTAGTAGTGATGGGTTGGTCGCAGACAACAGGTTTACGTGCCCGCTTATTTGGTAGTGTTATTGATAGTGTTTTCTGGTCTTCTCACTGTCCAGTAGCAGTAACACGCCTTTTAAGTAGTCCTAAGACAATTCAAAGAATTCTTGTACCAGTTGGAGACTTAACGCGCCAAACTATTGGTGCTTTAAGGTTTGCCCAGATTTTGGCTGATGTTAATCAGGCAGAAGTAGTGCTGTTACACGTATCCGATCGCAAAACACCACCGACTCGGGTAGAAAAATTTGTATCTCAATTGTCTGAGATTATCTCTAAAGGCCAATTACAGGTGAATACGAATATCCAAACAATCAGGGGTGATGATATTGCTAGAACCATAATTCGGGAAGCTCAGTCATTTGATTTAGCGGTGTTACGTTCCGTTCGTTATCGCACAGCAGGTGGATTAGCTGTTAGCGAAGTGACAACGCAGTTAATTCGAGAATTGAAGTGTTCAATTGTGTTGCTTGGAGAACCTCACTCGTGATCTGGGGAAGTCAATACCAGTAAAAAGAGAAAACACTTGCGATCGCTTTTGTCTCAGTGATGGGAATTAACAAGAGCGATCGCATAGTTTTATAGATATTCTCCAAAATTCCTCAATCTTGAAGCGAAATTTAGCCCAATAATCGCTGCCACGTTAGTTCTTTTGTCGCTTCATCCCAATACCAGCGTAATAAATTAGCAGGTTGACTCTTGGTAATTCCAGGCAAACCAATTGCTTGTCTAGGTGCATCTGTAGCTAATAAAATGGCAGTCTCTACGTCACAAATTCCCCACTTCAACAAATTTTGCACTCCCACTAATAAGGGTAAAGTCGTCCCAGATAAAGTGCCATCCGCTAGTCGTGCTGTACCGTTTTTAACTTCAATTTCCCGACTGTCCCAAGGATACACGCCATCGGGTAGCCCCAGAGGTGAAAGAGCATCGCTGACGAGGAACAACCCTTTTTCGTAATCACTGGCACGGAGTAATATTTGCAGCATTGTGGGCGAAACGTGTTCACCATCAGCAATAAAACCACACATGACATCAGGATGAGTAATTGCTGCCCCTAATAATCCTGGTTCGCGGTGATGTAATGGTGGCATGGCATTGAAAGCATGAGTTACCATCGTTGCACCGAGTTCAAAAGCAAGTAGCGCTTGGGCAGATGTTGCCTGAGAATGTCCTAAACTAACGGTAATTCCCAAAGAACGCAAATATAGAATTACTTCGCCAGTGGGATCTAACTCCGGCGCTAAAGTTATGACTTTTACGACGTGGGCATAATCTCCCAAAACCCGCTTTACCTCGTCAATTGTTAAGGGTAATAAGTACTCTGCTGGGTGTGCGCCGCGCTTTTGGTAATTCAAAAATGGGCCTTCTAGATGGACTCCGAGAATCTTGGCAGATGACCTCACCCCCAACCCCTCTCCGTCAACGGAGAGGGGAGTAAAATTAGCAATAACTGCAAGCGATCGCTGAATCTTTTCTACTGAAGTTGTCACAAGTGTCGGTAAAAATCCATCTACCCCGACATCCCACAAAAATTGCGTTATTTTCTGGAGTAGATGAGCATTTTCAGCCGTTAAATCAGGAAATGCCAATCCCAAAGCACCGTTAATTTGCAAGTCAACCCCACCCAATGAAATCCAGTCGCCAGCTACATCTATTACGGATGCACGGCTGTCTGCTTTTATTGCACCCATTGGCAAGATTTGCTCAATTATGCCCTTTTGATTAACCAAGAGCATCTGCAAATCTTTGTAACCAGTCACTCTAGCATTGATAATATCTACAGGATTTTGTGTTGCTTGGGTCATCATACTGACAAGAAAAGAGCTAAATCTGATTTTAGATGCAACCAACATCAATGAATCAATTCAAACAATGCCAATAGATGAGATGATGATCCGCATCACCTAGCTTTTATAAGCTAGCTCAAATAATTTTGAATTTTGAATTTTGAATTATTATGACTCCCCTAGTTGGTATTATCATGGGCAGCGATTCCGATTTGCCCACTATGAAAGATGCGATCGCAGTTTGTGAAGAATTTGGCATTGAGAGCGAAGTGGCGATCGTTTCGGCTCACCGCACCCCAGAACGTATGGTGCAATATGCTCAACTTGCACACCAACGCGGTATTAAGGTAATTATTGCTGGCGCCGGTGGTGCTGCCCATCTACCTGGAATGGTAGCGTCTTTAACTCCCCTTCCTGTGATCGGTGTTCCTGTACCCACCCGCAACTTACAAGGTGTAGATTCTTTGTATTCTATTTTACAGATGCCTGGTGGTATTCCTGTGGCAACAGTAGCGATCGGTAATGCCAAAAATGCCGGTCTTTTAGCAATACAAATCCTCGCAACTCATCAACCAGAATTGTTAGAAAAAGTGCAACAATATCGTCAAACCCTATGTGAATCAGTAATTGCAAAGCAAGCAAAACTAGAACAATTAGGCTATGAGCAATATTTACAGCAAATGTTTTAAGATAATTCGTAATTGACAAATGACTAACCAAACTATTCGCGTAGTTGCCCGTATTACTGCTTTGCCTAACAAAGTAGAAGAACTAAAAGCGGTACTGTTGGAACTCATTGAGCCAACTCGTCAGGAAGCAGGTGCGATTAAGTATGAACTTTTGCAAAACCAGTACGACCCTACAGACTTTACTTTTGTAGAGGAATGGACTTCTCATGAAGCCCTGAATAGTCATCTAGATTCACCCCATTTCCAAGCAGCAGCAGCTAAACTCGAAGGTTTAGTGACTACTACACCCGATATCCGCCGCTACCATCTTTTGGCATAGTGTCATCATGCTAACTAAAAGCAGACTCTTTTGTTTTGGGGATCATTTGGCATATCTCAGCCTTAAATTCTAAGATTGAAGCGATCGCTCCAGAATCAATGCAGCATTCTGAAGTATCTTGATCCTGAGACCTTAGTCAAAAATTGAGAGCTAATGTGCCAATTGCTCGGAATGAATTGCAATGTTCCAACGGATATTTGCTTTTCTTTTGAAGGGTTTTCTGCACGGGGAGGAAAAACGGATGACCATCGCGATGGTTGGGGCATTGCTTTCTTTGAAGGAAAGGGATGTCGAATGTTTTTAGACGCTCAACCTTCTGTTGCTTCTCCGGTAGCTGAGTTTGTGCGGAGTTATCCGATCCACTCAACCCATGTCATAGCCCATATCCGCAAAGCTACTCAGGGTGAAATTGCCCTACACAATTGCCATCCTTTCCGCAGAGAATTGTGGGGTCAGTATTGGGTGTTTGCCCACAACGGTAATTTGCCAGATTTTGATCCAGAAAATTTGGGCTTTTATCAAGCCGTAGGTGATACCGATAGTGAAAAAGCATTCTGCATGATGCTAGAAACATTGCGATCGCGTTTTCCTAAAGGTAAGCCTGACATAAAGGAACTATACCCTGTACTGCAAGAAATTACTGGTGCAATTGCAAGATTGGGTATATTTAATTACTTATTGTCAGATGGAGAACACTTTTTTGCTTATTGCTCAACTAAACTCAGCTACATTGTTCGCCAAGCGCCCTTTGCTGCTGCCCATTTAATTGACCAAGACATGACCGTAGATTTTCGGGAGGTGACTACTGAACACGATCGCGTTGCTGTCATTGCTACTACACCCCTGACTGATAACGAAGTTTGGACACAAATTCAACCTGGAGAATTACTAGTTTTTCAGGACGGCTTGCCTCTGAAATACAGCATCAGTCAGCATACAGAATTCAGAATTCAGGAGTAAAACACACTTTATACCTGAGTAACAGACGAATCGTTGCGTACCTAACTAACTTGAAATCTGCTGTATGTATTCAGTTAAAATAAGTAGTTAATCTATAATTTTCCCATTTAGATAATTTCTAGATGGGTTTTGTTTTTAATACTATTCATGACTTACTTTATGTTGTTGCGCTGCGTTGAGCGAAACCAATGTCTAAAATGGGCTACACCTAAGCTACAACAGACTTTTCTCAAAAATTAGCTATTCCCTAGCAAGTTGCTTGATGTACTAGATCGCTGATTGCGGTCGCAATTTGATAGTTGAAATTGAAAGTATTTTTAATTGCTCACAAAACTGATAAAATCTCCATATTCTTTGTCAAAAATATGATGTTTTTTGGTATTTGTAACTAGATATATGGAATCATCCAGTATCATAAAATGATATAACTGTATTCCCATCAGTTATCTGTAGATTTAGGGGAGGAAATGGAATGAGTTTGTGGCAACGCCCACTGAAAAGATTACAAGCGATGTCTTACGACAAGCTGCTTCTCTCCGAGACGCTACGCGAACGCATCTACGCTGAACATAGAGCGTATCGGTTCAGACTAAATTCGCTCAAAGGCTTTGTATCACTCTTTTTGGTAGGGACTGTATTGAGTGTGGCGCTTGCCGCCTGCTCTGGTGGTGGAACTGGGAGTAATTCTGCCTCTGAAACCCCTGGTGCTAGTGCTACCCCTGTGGCTGCCAGTAAAGATAATGTTGAATTAACTCTAGTTTCCTTTGCTGTCACCAAAGCGGCTCACGAAGCAATTA
The DNA here is from genome assembly GCA_015206945.1 of Nostocales cyanobacterium LEGE 12452. Lineage (GTDB taxonomy): Bacteria > Cyanobacteriota > Cyanobacteriia > Cyanobacteriales > Nostocaceae > Nostoc. The sequence continues at coordinate 13,497 of JADEXV010000038.1, forward strand.
TTCCTAAGTTTGTAGAACAGTGGAAGAAAGATCGTAATCAAACTGTCGTCTTCAAGCAAAGCTATGGCGGATCTGGTTCCCAAACTCGCGCCGTTATTGATGGTTTGGAAGCAGATGTTGTTCACTTGGCACTAGCTGGAGACACCTCAAAGATTGAGAAGGCTGGATTGATTCAGCCAGGATGGGAAAAAGAAGTTCCCAACAATGGTATTGTGTCCAAATCAGTTGCAGCATTAGTCACTCGTCAAGGCAATCCTAAAGGCATCAAGAACTGGGCAGATTTAGCCAAAGATGGCGTCAAATTAATTACTGCTAATCCCAAAACATCAGGCGTTGCTAAGTGGAATTTCTTGGCACTATGGGATTCTGTGATTAAAACAGGTGGCGATGAGGCGAAAGCTACTGAATTTGTGACTAAAGTTTACAAGAATGTGCCAATCTTACCTAAAGATGCACGGGAAGCTACTGATACATTCGCCAAGCAAGGACAGGGTGATGTCTTAATCAACTACGAAAACGAAGTTATTTTGGCACAGCAAAAGGGCGAAAAGGTTGAGTATGTTGTTCCTGACGTGAATATATCCATTGACAATCCGATCGCTGTCGTCGATAAAAACGTCGATAAGCACGGAACCCGCGAAGTTGCTGAAGCTTTTATCAAATACCTCTATACCCCAGAAGCACAGCAAGAGTTTGTCAAATTGGGATTCCGTCCTGTGGATGAAACTATAGCTCAAACTAAAGAAGTTACAGACAAATTTCCCAAGGTGAAAACTTTGGGTACAGTTGCAGACTTGGGCGGTTGGGAAGCAATTGATAAGAAGTTCTTCGCAGATGGGGGCGTGTTTGACAAGATTCAAGCCCAAAAATAATTCGTAATGACGCTCGCGGACTCGCTACCGCTGCGCTAACGTAATTCGTAATTCTGACTCTACAACTTTCTTTTCTCCAGAATTAAAAGTAGTTGGTCTGTGCTTGAATTACGAATTAGCAATTACGAACACTGTCAAAAAGCTCCTTGTGAATTTTAAATTTTGAATTTTTCACTATGACATCTGTATCTCCTTCTGTGGAAGTTGAACGCAAAACGCCATTCTGGAAGAGATTGGGGCGAGTTCCTTGGACTTGGCGAATCACCATTGCATATCTGACGGTGATGTTGTTTATCCCTATAGTTGCCATGTTTCTGAAAGCAAGCACAGAACCTCCATCTAGGTTTTGGGCGATCGCAACCAGTGATATCGCACTAGCAACATACAACGTAACTTTTGTTACAGCAATATTTGCCGCCTTACTCAATGGCGTATTTGGTACTCTAATTGCTTGGGTTCTGGTTCGCTACGACTTTCCCTTAAAGCGCTTGATTGACGCCACAGTAGATTTACCCTTTGCACTACCAACTTCTGTAGCAGGGCTAACTCTGGCAACAGTTTACAGCGATAATGGCTGGCTAGGTTCGCTACTAGCACCACTGGGAATTAAGGTATCTTTTACCCGCACAGGAGTAGCGGTAGCAATGATATTTATCTCACTACCTTTTATCGTGAGAACTGTGCAACCCGTACTTCAGGAAATGGAACGGGAAATTGAAGAAGCCGCCTGGTGTCTGGGTGCTTCTCAATGGCAGACCTTCTGGAAAGTGATTTTGCCACCTTTATTTCCCACAATTTTGACTGGTGTTGCCTTGGGTTTCTCTCGTGCAGTTGGAGAGTATGGTTCGACTGTGATTATCTCTTCCAATACGCCCTATCAAGATTTGATCGCACCTGTGCTGATTTTCCAACGGTTAGAGCAGTATGACTATTCTGGTGCAACAGTAATTGGCATAGTTTTACTATCAATTTCGTTGGTATTGTTATTGGCAATTAATTTCTTACAAGCATGGGCAAGGCGATATGACAGTAGATAAGCCAAGTTTTCACTCATCTGCATCTGAGACACATACGGCCAAGCCTAAAGAGCAGAAGAGTTGGGTGCCAATAGTTTTAATTGGGATAGCGATCGCCTATTTAGCCTTAGTTCAATATATCCCGGCAATTAACGTTTTTATCCAAGCCTTCAGCAAAGGAGTTGGGCCATTTCTGTCCAACCTGACGCGACCAGATTTTCTCAGTGCAGTTTGGTTGACATTTTTGCTGGCTTTGATTTCTCTGCCTGTGAATACTGTATTTGGTTTATGTGCAGCTTGGGCGATCGCTCGTCATAAATTTCCTGGACGCGCCGTAGTTTTGAGCATTATTGACCTGCCTTTTTCGATTTCGCCCGTAGTTGCAGGATTAATGATTGTGCTACTTTATGGACGCAATGGCTGGTTTGGCCCTTGGCTCCAAGCCCATGATATCAAGATTATCTTTGCCTTTCCAGGTATGGTACTGGCTACAGCCTTTGTGAGTATGCCCTTTGTGGCGCGGGAAGTGATTCCGGTTTTAGAAGAATTTGGTAAGGATCAAGAAGAAGCTGCTAGAACTCTAGGTGCGAAAGATTGGCAGATATTTTGGCGCGTCACACTGCCTAGTATCCGTTGGGGTTTACTCTACGGTTTAATTTTGACCAATGCCAGAGCAATGGGTGAATTCGGAGCGGTTTCCGTCGTATCTGGTAACATTGCTGACCAAACCCAGAGCCTACCATTATTTGTAGAAGACGCTTACAAACAATACGAAACGGAAGCTGCTTTCTCTGCGGCTGTACTGTTAGCGTTGTTAGCAGTAGTAACCTTGGTGTTGAAGGAGATTCTAGAACGGAAAACCCGCATTAAAGATGTTGAATAGAAAAATCAAGCGATTATAGTTATCTTTTGAATAGGATACAAGCAAATCATGGGACATGGTACGAGCTACCTAGTACCTATCAGGTAATTACCGTTAGGGTTAAGAGTAGTTCTGTACCAATCCCGATTAGGGATTGAAATAACTCAGATATGGCTACTGACAATACACTTACCAATAAACGGATTCGACTCAGAATTCCTAAAGATTATCACCAGGAACCTGTTATTTCTCGCCTGGTGTCTGACTACGGACTGATTGTGAATATCACGGCAGCGATTTTGGGAGCCAATGCTGTCGGAGATGGTTGGTTTGACCTTGAACTCCAAGGAACAGATGCACAAATTCAAAGCGGTTTAACTTATCTCCGCGATTTGGAATTGGAAGTCTGGGATGATACTAAAGCAAGCGATTGGTAAGGGTTATAGCAACACAAACAGTTTATTTATCTGGTTTTAAGAGAATCGTAACCCGCAGATCCCCGACTTCGTAAAAGTTGTCGGGGATCTTGTTTATTATGAATGATTCAGAATTGCTGTAGTAGTTTTTCTACAAAAGCGTATACCAAATACCGTTATCATTTTGACGTAAAATCCGGTATCTTCCCTCAAGAAATTCTAGCATTCTGGGAAAATTTCTGTTGATAGTAGGCTGCTGAATATAATCAATAAAGATATAAGGAGGCTTAGATGAATCTAACTCTTCTAGAAGTTTTGTCCATTGCTCAGGCAGAAAATATTCAAGTGCCCAACCACGTAGTGATGTTGCCTGAGTCCGATTAGAAAAGTAGTAAATAGATGGATCGCCAGCTACATAAATCTTACCAGGAAGACTTCCTGGTTGGGAGATAAATTCAGCCTCTGAACGAAGAGATGGATATTTTTCTCTAAAAACAGCCTGATATTTAAATCGTGTATCTTCAGCTAAAGCAAAATTGTTATTAACCAGAACAACACTCTTTTTTAGAAGAGTGTGCGATAAAGGGAAGAAAAACAAAAATATCAGCAGAATTGTAGTAAATGGGGAACTCAATTTTTTTAAAGACTCCCATAAAACATCTAATCCTTTAGTAGCTAAAATCCCTAAAGGTACAAACAATAGTAAATAATGGTATTCCCAAAATGCGCCACGTTGTAGAGCAATCACACCCAAAGCAAAAATACACCAAATCACAAGTAGCAAAGTCAATATATTCTTAGACTTACGCAATGATACATCTACTGCAACCGTAGCAGCTAAAAGTAGAGGGTAAAAATTATTTAAGAACCATTTTATTCCTGCAAAAAGCCCACTTGGGTTAAATTGGGAATTAGCAACAATCCGAGGTGGATATAAAAAAAATGTTTCATACAAAATTGGTAAACTATTAAACCAGGCAAAATAGCTAACAATAAATAAAATAGGAAATATAATCCCCATAAAAATGGGAATAAAGATTTCTACAAATACTTTTGGAATTGGCTGCCGTTTGATAAGCAAAGAATATATCAAAGTAGTTAGCCAAAAAGAAAGTAATATTAGCAAAAGTATTAATTTAAATGTGATGACAATTCCACCAATCAAGCCTGATAGTAAAAGTATAAAAAATCTTTTTCTACCTTCATATTTAAAAGATTGAGAAGTCAACCAAACACAAGTAAATAAAGGCAAACTAACCAGTGCCTCTACTTGAGTAAGATGCCAAGGCTGTGAAACAGTATAGTAAACGCCAACCGTTAACAGAGGTACTAGACTTGCGATTATCGGATGCTGAAAATAGCTTTTTAGACTCAGCAACAATATTATAGACAGAAACACCATGTAAATAAGTTCAAAAAGATGGATGCCAATCTCATTAAAACCAAATAAAGTTCCTGCCAAAAAGTAAAAGCAAAAAATCCCCGGTTGCTTCACATCCCAGAAATCACGATAAAGTAACTTACCTTGTTGCATTTCCAAAGCACCAAGCCTAAAAAATGCTTGATCTCCGTCAAATGGAAAAGGCAAATGTATAAGACCAATAATCACAATCCCAATCAAAACGAGAAAGTCAATTTTATTTAATTTAGTAATATTAATCATCAAACTTTATAATCAAAAGTTAACCGACTATCTTATGCTGATTAATATCCTAACAGGGGAAAGAACAAGGTAATTTTAGGATATGAACTTAAAGTTTAAAGTTTTCGCGATCGCGCCAGCACTAACCTGTTAGTTTATTAATAATTAGCTCAAGTACCAACTAAATCCCACGTAGTTGCGTGTGGATTGCTCTCGCCTTTTTTAATGTATTTAATTTAACCAAGTATTAAGTAGTTTTAATCTTTGTGACGGTAGTGGTATCCGTCCGTAAAGCTGCGGTTATTGGTAATGAAGAGCTATTTCTCTCCTTTCCCTCTGCTAACCGTTTGTAAGGAAATATGCATTTCTTTTGTTTGCCCACTTTTTGCTACCGTGTATACACAAGTCGGATGTAAAGAGGTGCATAGGATTTCCAAGAGGCAAAAACTTTGGATAATCCCATCTTAATTCACGCTAAAAATATACCAGGAAAGCCATTTACAGACCTTCGCTTGATAAAAAAGGGGCGGTATTATATGAGGCGATTCCCTAACATCAATTGGTAAATATCTGGCAAATAAGTCGAGTAAATTGCTTAATGAAGGTGGTCTGATTAAATGGGAGCTAAAAATTAAAAATGAAAGTAATACAGTTTATTAAATTTAGCAACGTGACAGCTCACCAGAAGATATTACTATTTTGGAAATGTCTATAGAACTTCCTAGTGATGATTGTGCAATTATATTAATACCTAATTGTCCTTGTCCACCACATGAATTAGATAGAACAGTAATACTATCTTGCTCTGCAAATCCATTAGAACCGTTAGATGTAAAGTTGGTAGTTTTAATGGGAGATATGTCTTGGCCAAGAGAACCACCACTAAAGCTATAGGTTCTGCTTAAACTAGCACCTTGACTAATTGAACTAACTGTAGCACTTCCTTGGTACAGTATTTGTATATCTTTGACGAAGAAACCACTAGGAATAAAAGTCTGAGCACGTAAAATACACCTTTGACGCTGACCCTCGCTTGCACTGATTTGATCCAAGGCGATCGGTAAGGTTATAGGGGCAGATCCAGGAAGCGTATTTGTAACACTACATCCAACCGTTGTTATTGCTCCAAAAGTAATACTAGGCAAATCTTGAGCCAAAGTCTTGGTCGCAATAATGTTCATTCCAAAAATTGTAGATATAGACAGTAATACACCAAATTTTTTAAAGTTCATATAGATTGTACTCATGTTGTTAAAGTTGTTTAAGGCGGTGAATTCTCAAGATAGTTAATGCAATACTTGAGCGCCTCGATTTTGATGCTTGATATTAAAAAATGAATGTGAGGAACTTGTGAATCAATACAGTGCTTATTACAACTTGAATTTTACGGCTTATGTGAGTAGAAGGTTGAAAACAACGTAGTCTTGTTTATAAGCCTAGAGTTTACGATTTAAGCTACAGCGCTTTCTGCTGTTATGAAGTACAGTCTCTTCCCCTGTGCATTCCCTTCTTTTCCACCCTTTCATAACTAAATATCTACCTTACAATAGCGGGAAGTACTGTAAGGCTGAAACCTATGATATTGCTTGAGAATTTTTAATTCACAGTAAGTCGTATCTTGTAACCGACATTCCACGGTTGGAGGGTTAGGTGATGATATTTTAGGGTTATAAGAACTCATCCCACTAATAATATTTGTGTCACAAAGCTTAAGCTTATCGAGAACTGACAACGAAAAATTAAGGTTTTTAAGTTCTGTCACAAGACCATTGAACAGGAGCAACGCGATTTGGTGAGGTCGGGTAAAAAAGATGCGTTCAATTTTGATTCCAAGATAATGACGATATCACCGAAGAGACAGATGGAATAAATTCTCAATTCGTTTACAGTCAAGTACTCTACATAAATTGCTCCTAATTTAGTTCATTTTCTGATTGCTTTTTTGTGGGCTTTGTGATAGTTTCCTTTACATAATAATTTAGTTCACTAAATCGGTAGAGTTACCGTAGTTTAATAAACCGTAGGCATCGCTATTGGGAATTAATCTGATGTCTCAGAGTAAATCTGTAGAACCTGCTTCAGTCCACAGTCGAATTCTCGTGCCTCAACGGTATAACAGGCAACCTGTAATTTCTCGACTGGTTTCTCGTTATGGTTTAACCGTCAATATCAAAGCTGCATCCCTGACATCTGACAATGACAGCGATGGCTGGTTTGATTTGGAACTTTCAGGAAATCCCCAAAAGCTGACAAATAGCCTATCTTACTTGCAAGGATTGGGGGTGAATTTGCTGCAACTAGCGTAGGCGTAGCCCGTCGTAGACATCGCTAACCAAATTCAATCCAACCAGCACACTCTACCTTTCCCAAATCCAGCTAGCAAACTGAGTCCCAAAGACTCTGCATGGCTGACAAATAAATGGCAAGAACAATTCCAGCAATGGATTTCTCAGGGTCAAACCAATCGATTACGCTTGCAACTGTGCATCTTAAAATCTTATTACGAAGAACCAGTGATTTCCGAGTTAGTTTCTCGTTATGGACTAACAGTCAATATCACCAGTGCTATACTTCAACCCGATACGGAAGATGACGGCTGGTTTGACTTGGATTTGTGGGGGAGAACAAAGCAACTTTACTCTAGCCTGAGTTATTTAGAAAGACTGGGACTACCGATTTGGCTGGATTTGTCTAGCCTTTATAGCGATGTCTACGATGGTCACTGAGCTTGTCGAAGTGCGGGCTACGCCTACGCTAATTAATAAAATCATCACTATCCAATGGCAGCACTAAATAACCAAAAAACTAATTTCCAAAACAGATTATCACTGGTTTCTTCAGTTTATGAAAAAAGCCAAATCACTCAAATTCGTCTACGGATACATATTCCCAAATGCTATCTGCAAGCGCCCGTGATTTCGCAGTTAATTTCTACTTATGGCTTGGTAGTTAATATTACCAAGGCTATGCTACTACCAAGTGCAGATGCAGAAGGATGCTTTGACATTGAACTGCGGGGAACAGTGCCACAAATTTCTAGTGGTTTAGCTTACCTAGAATCCCTGAATCTTAGAATTGTGGGTAAGCCGAATGCTGACGGCGATAGCTGGTTTTACTGAAATAATCTAAATTTCGTAGTACCAAATTTCTTCTTCTTTTAGGACAATTCGATGTAGGGAGAGACGATCAATCAAGCCTTCTTGCTCAAACTGCCCAAGAACACGAGTGATAGTCACACGAGTTGAACCGAGCATTTCCGCCAGGTCTTCATGAGTCAGACGCATATCTATTAAACGTCCCTTCTCAACTTCCGAACCAAACTTTTTGGATAACCATGCCAACAGCTTGATGAGCATAGTATCCACTTTTTTATGGCTACGAATGATCATCAATTCTTGAGCCTGTTGGATATGGGCAAGTAGAGTTTCTGTTAGTTCAGTCCACTCCTCTAGAGGTAAAACTGTTGCCTCCACTTTAGTTAGGCATTCCATCTGATAAGGTTCTAATTTTGACAACCTCTTACCAACGACATCTCCAGGTCCCCACAATCCTAAAGCGACAGTTGTACCATCTTCCAGATAGCTAAAAGTTCTCACAAAACCCGTTTCAATCTTCCAAAGGTCGTTATGATGCTCTGGCAAAAATGACCTACGGGCAAAAAGTTGCTTAGTATTGTTACTGTTTGGACTAGATAAGCTTGTGTACAAAGACACCATATTATATAAAACTATTCTCCGATAAATTAACCGTAGTATTACATTTATATCAGGTTATAAGAACCTATGAGTATTTTGATGAGGGAGCAGGGGGAGCAGCACTTCTCTACGAGAGGCTGCGCTCAGTGACCAAGGATAAGTTGCAGTAAATTTTCCCCTCCGCCCCTCGGTCACTGAGCGTAGCCGAAGTGCCGCACCTCTGCCTCTTGTGCCCAATGCCCAATTCCCTAAATTAAATTCCCGCACCATCAAGAAAATCTTCAATCATCCCATCAGAATTTTTGCTCTTAGGGTTGTCGGTTAATTCGTCGCCAAGCTCAGTTGGGGACAAACTTGATTGTTCCAACTGCTCAAACTGTTTCTCTAGAGACTTGACGCGTTCAAATAAAGCGCGGATGACTTCAGCTTCTACGTCGCGTACTTTATCGTGATCCAGAACATTGCTAGACGAGTTGTTCTGACGAGTTACGCGCCCTGGAATCCCAACTACAGTCGTGTTACTGGGGACATCTCGTAGCACCACAGAACCGGCTCCTATACGGACGCGATCGCCAATTTGAATATTTCCCAATACTTTCGCACCCGCTCCCACAACCACATGAGAGCCTAAAGTGGGATGGCGTTTGCCGCTTTCTTTCCCAGTCCCACCAAGGGTGACACCTTGATAAATCAGAGCATAGTCCCCCACGATCGCAGTCTCACCAATCACAACTCCCATTCCGTGGTCTATAAACACTCCCTGGCCAATTAATGCCCCAGGATGAATTTCAATTCCAGTTAAAAACCTACTAATATGAGAGATGAATCTTGGTATGAACGGAATTCCAATTTTATACAGCCAGTGCGCCAATCGATGAAACACTAGAGCTTGGAGTCCAGGGTAACAGAACAATACTTCTAGCCAGTTACGGGCTGCTGGATCACGCTCAAAAATGGTTCGCAAATCAGTTATTAGCATACTCTGTTGAGATTTTTATTGGTAGGTGAGGCTCTGAAAACAGAAACTCAGGATGATTCCCAGAAAAAGATCGAGTCCTTTATGGGAATTGTGCAATATCAGAATCTACGGTAATTCGATAGAGTATAGTGTTTTTGTGGGTAATAAGTGGGATGCTATCACATTCCACAGTTGAAAAAAATTAATTTCGCATAAACTGCGATAAGTCCCCCAATTCACCGTAGTATGTTGAGTACAGTGTTGAATAGCCAAAACTACGCTCTCTTGGATCTGTCTTCCAAAGTGGAATACGCGCTGCTGGCACTATTAGAACTGGCAAGCCACCACGGACAAAAACTTCCTTTAACCATGAGCGAGATTACTGCCAAGCAACCCATACCTGAGCGCTATCTGGAACAAATTTTGACCAACCTCCGGCGTGCTGGTGTGGTGCAGAGTCAACGCGGCTCTAAAGGAGGTTTCGTTTTAGTTCGGGAACCTTGGCAGATTACAATACTTGAAATTGTCACTTTGGTTGAAGGCGAGCGGAAAGAGAAAGATACCTCTAACTCTCCGACTCTGGAAAAGACTCTGGTTTATGAAGTTTGGGAGCAAGCTAACGCTGCCTCAATAGAAGTTTTGGGTCGTTATACACTCCAAGACTTGTGCGAGGAAAGAGAAACTCGCGCCCAGCAGAGTCCAATGTATTATATTTAGACACGACGGAGTACCCACATGCGGATAGCGAAAGATATCACAGAGTTAATCGGCCGAACTCCTTTAGTTCAATTAAACAAGATTCCCCAAGCGTCAGGAGCGGTTGCTCGGATTGTGGTGAAGCTAGAAAGCATGAATCCAGCATCTTCTGTGAAAGACCGGATTGGCGCGAGTATGGTAGAAGCGGCAGAAGAAGCAGGCTTGATTCACCCCGGAAAAACTGTTTTAGTAGAGCCGACTTCTGGAAACACAGGAATTGCGCTAGCGATGGTGGCAGCTGCCAAGGGCTACCATCTCATTCTAACGATGCCTGACACAATGAGCCACGAAAGACGATCAATGCTCAAAGCTTATGGCGCTCAACTAGAGTTAACGCCAGGGGTAGAAGGGATGCGAGGAGCGATCGCTCATGCAGAACAGCTTGTAGCGAAAACGCCCAATGCTTATATGTTGCAGCAGTTCCGCAACCCTGCTAACCCGAAAGTTCACGCCGAAACCACAGCCGAAGAAATTTGGAATGATACCGATGGAGAGGTAGATATTCTCGTGGCGGGAGTGGGTACTGGTGGGACAATTACGGGAGTTTCAGAAGTTATTAAAAAACGGAAGCCAAGTTTCCAAGCGATCGCAGTTGAACCAAGCAACAGTCCGGTATTAGCAGGCGGTAAATCAGGGCCTCACAAAATTCAAGGTATCGGCGCGGGATTTGTCCCAGCAATTTACCGTTCAGAACTGGTAGATGAAGTGATTCAGGTAGCAGATGAGCAAGCGATCGCTTACAGCCGTCGCCTCGCAAAAGAAGAAGGATTGCTATCAGGGATTTCGACTGGTGCTGCTTTATACGCAGCTATTCAAGTGGCACAACGGCCAGAAAATGCAGGTCGCCTAATCGTTATGATCCAGCCTAGCTTCGGCGAACGCTATCTCAGCACCTCACTGTTCAAAGACCCAGAGGAGAATGAGTGGTTGAGTAAAGTTTGATTTCTTATAGTAAGTAAGCATTCTCAGGATAAGACTCTTAATGAGGCAATTTAGAATCGTAAATTAAACTAAGTTCCAGGATTAGGTAGGGGCGCGTTTCCTTGATATGATCGTGAACTGTTAATTAGATCGTCAAATCCGCCCTTCCTTGTTTATTAATACACGGTGGAGCATCTGATTAACAATAGCGATCGCCTAATCTTTTGTTGTTTCGGATTGGAATATTGTGATTGGCTTCGACACACTCTCCTGGTGTTCTACTTACTGTGTACGCACAGACGTTAGCTGATACAGAAGCAGAAATTTTTCAACCATCAATCCTTTCGGAAATTTCCAGCGCGTCCGTCGTATTAGTGACATTCATTTACTAGAATTTTCGCCAATTTTATCGTTACTTTCATTATTTTTCACCAAAATCATCAAACAGATACTACTAGCAGCTAGCTTTATTGGGCTTAAAGCTTCACTTTTTAACACAATAAAAACCCCTAATCCGATCAGAATAAAAGGCACAAGATTATTAATATAGTGAGTCAATACATCAGCTATAACTCTGTTGTTAATTAATTTGTATGCAACGTAGCACCAAATTCCTAACAAGAGAAAAAATAATCCGATAATTACCAAAAAGCTCTCTAAGTTGCTGCTAGCAAATAAAGGCACATAGACACTAATATTATCGCTACCATTAGCAATGGTAACAGCTGCCACACTATAAGCTTGGGGAGAAAAAAAGCTAGTAGTTGTTGATGCTTCTTCTCTAGTAGCTACAACTTCTTTTGATGAATCTTCTTCCTGATTTACTAAGCTACTGATACCTATGGACATTGGTAGTAAACCAAGTAATCCAATCCAGTTTTTTGATAAAACTAATCCACCAAATAAACCCGAAAGACTAAGGATTAACAGAACTGTAAAACCGAGAAACTGACCAGCAACTATATGCCGGGGACGAAAGTTAGCATTTATTTGAGAAAAAAACAACAATAAAATGACAATATCATCAATGTTAGTGGCAATGAACGCAATTGCCCCTGTAGTAATTTCAGTAACTAACTCGCTCATATTTAACAGTAGTTTTCAGGTATTTAGACTACGACTGAGATGGGGAATAGGGAGTGGAGTGGTGTAGTTCAATTACTTGAAAGGTTAATTTGGTATGGTGGTAAATCGTAGATTCTAAAAATCCAGCATGAGTCAGCTAGGGACAGCTTTCAGTGAAGGGATAATTGCCTTCATCGCCACTAACATAGATGACATCATTATCTTGTTAATATTTTTTTCACAAATAGATGCTAATTTTCGGCGGCGGCATATCTTACTCGGTCAATATCTAGGTTTTACAGCTATTATCATCGCTAGCTTACCAGGATTTTTTGGTGGATTGGTTGTACAGCGAGAATGGATAGGATTGCTAGGATTGCTACCAATTGCTATTGGTATTCAGCAATTAATATCTAGAAAAGAAGAAACTATAACAGTTCAGACAGTCAGTAGTGATTTTAGAGAGCCTACACCTACTAACCCAGTATTGTCTTTTATTTTGAGTATTTTGCACCCCCAAACCTATAAAGTTGCAGCAGTAACGATCGCTAATGGTGGTGACAATATTAGTATATATATCCCTTTGTTCGCTGGTCATGACCTTGCCAGTTTGGGAGTAATTTTAAGTATATTTTTTATCATGGTAGGGGTTTGGTGTGCGATCGCTTATTTTTTTAGCCGCCAACCTAGCATTGCTAATATTTTAAGTCGCTACGGTAAGGCTGTTGTACCTTTTGTGTTAATTGGTTTGGGTCTATTCATTATGTACGAGCGAGGTACATTCACTCTACTATCTTGGATGAGAAGTTAATCAATATTGGATGTTGAATGCTGGATTTAGAATTGAAAATCTCAAATTGGTTACACCTGATGAACTAATTTCCAACTTACCATCATCAAAATCGTATAAATGATAAACCGTAGTGGGCGTTGCGGAGCTACCTGGCAGATTTTAGCGCCAAGTAAAACCCCTGGCACAGAGCCTAGCCATATAGGCATTACCAAACTCCAATCAACTGTTCCGAGGCTTAGATGACCAAGGGCTGTAAACAGCAGTAAAATCGCTGCGTGTGAAATATCTGTACCCACTAACTTTCGTGCATCAAGGCGGAAAAACCCAATCAGCACTAGGGCAAACATTGAACCTGATGAGACGCTAGTTAGACCAACCAAACAGCCTAAAATTGCTCCCAAAGTAATTGTCATAAATCGACCAAAGTTAGTTTCTAAGTCTAACTTTGGCAGTTCGGGTAAATTAAATTTGGGTAAAAAAGTCAATAACAACAATTGCACTAGTGCTAACACTGTGACTAGCAAAATCATCCCGCCCAGCAAACGGAGCAAGATGTTATCCAGGTTATACCCACCTGTACGTTTAATGAAGTGCAAAATTCCCACCCCGAAGAGTGAGCCTGGAACACTCCCGAATGCCAGCCATTTGACAACTTCTGTGTCAAGGGTTTTCTGTTCCCAATGCTTGACACTACCAACAATTTTCATCAATGTGGCAGCCACAACATCAGAACTCACAGCGATAGAAGGCGGAACCTGAAAGACAAAAATTAACATTGGGGTGATGAGAGAGGCTCCGCCAATTCCCGTCAAACCAACGATGATGCCAACAAAGAAGCTTAAGAATGGTAGTAATAAATAGTGCATACTCTTTGGGGGTTTGAGAAAGTCAGCTAGAGCTTCACTACTAAAGAGCAATAACTCAGCCGAATTACAGCCTAGTGGTAGATAGAGCTAGTCATGGCAAGTTATTGTGTTTCTCAAAGGATGAGTGACACAAAAGAAAGGTTATCCAGCTAAAAGTTAGAGCAGAGGATTACTGGACAACTTAAAACCTGTCTGGAAGTTTTTGGAAGTATGACAACTGGCATTTAGCTGAAACAGACTTTGATAACTGCTTATGGGTCAGTTGTTTTACTAAAATCAACTTCTTACTGGTTTTTATGCGGTTTTCCGTGCAAAAGCCGGTAAAGCGATGTGCTTACCGTATTTTACTTGTAAACACGATCAAACGTCTAGCGTATTCGCTTTGTATATCGCTATATTCTCTGGATAATAGACCGTAAGTCTAATGACTCATGGAAAATTTTGTTTTTTACAACCCAGTCAAAATCCTGTTTAGCAAAGCTCAAATCGCCAATATTGGGGAGTTTTACATCAAGTGTTTCTTCAGAGAGCGTTCAGTAGGCAATGTAAGCAAAAATATTGTGTAAAAGCTAAAAAACTGTCGCTGGGAGTAAATTGAGATATTGGAACCTTTATGAAAGTCAGGTTAAAATCGCAAGCAAAGTGTAAATCTGAAGTGAAATTATGAAAACTGCTGAAAAATTAGCTGCTGGTTGGCTACTGACACTCGGATTCATGTTTGTAACTCTATCAGCAACAGCGGCATTAGATAAATTTGCTACACGAAAAGCCATCATAATACCCACAGGTGAGTATGAGTTTAATGCACCTAATGCTACTTATGAAGATAATAATGCTGCTGTTGGTGGTCTAATTTTTGGTGTCCCTACCCTAACACTGGGCACGTGGTTAGCATTGGGATTGTACCGTCAAAGTCGGCAGGAGAAAAAGGCGATTAATCAACAAGTTAGCGATCGCCTGCAATCAATTTTTTATGAGATGCTACAAGAAAATCACGGGCGCGTAACTGTTTTAGGCTTTGCCATACAGTCACAACTACCCGCAGCCCACGCCAGACAATATTTAGATGAAAAAGCTAAAGAATTCAATGCAAACTTTAAGGTGAACGAAGAAGGGGCTGTATCATATCATTTTGATGTCTAATTGTCATTAGTCATTTGTCCTTTGTCCTTTGTCATTTGTTATTCACTAATACTTCTCTACAAGAGGCTGCGCCAACGACTACGCGGTAGTTGAGCGCAGTCGAAACTCAGTAAAAGTGACTAATGACTAATGACTAATGACTACTTTACCAACTTACGGCTAGTTCTAATGACGCAGATTTTTTTGAGCGTAGCTGCCATTTTGGGCGGTTTGTCAGTTGCTGCTGGTGCTTTTGCTTCCCATGCGTTACGGGAAAAAATTAGTGAGCGATCGCTAGAAATTTTTGAAACTGGCGCTCGTTACCAAATGTATCATGCTCTTGCCCTTTTTCTAGTAGCCATACTAATTAGTCGTACCGAGTCCCCTCAACCCACACTCGTAGCCAGTGGATGGCTGTTTATCATTGGCATTGCTATTTTCTCAGGTAGCTTGTACGCCCTTAGCTTAACCGGTATTAAATCCTTGGGAGCGATCGCACCACTAGGCGGCACAGCCTTTCTTGCAGGTTGGGGTGCTTTAGCTTTTGCTGCTTGGAATTTGAAGTTGTAAAAAAGTTAGGAGTTAAAAAGTCTGGCTCTTCCAGACTAGATATGTTAAATTAACAACAGAAATACCAATTTAGTAAAACCCTTCTTCTAAAATTATGAAAGTTAGTTAAGCCATAAGCCCTGCGTTTAATGAGCTTAATCTTCTGATTAATTCCTTCTACGATACCTTGAGTAGTTCGGTGATCAAAATAAGCCAGAATTTCATCTATCCATCTACTGATTGTTCGACAGCTTTTGGGGAAAAATTTATAAGCTGCTTGAGTCCATTCCAGGAATTTATCTAAGGCTTCATCACTGGTTATTGGACTTTCAAATATATCTCTAATTGCTTCTTTATTGCGATACATTTCTCCTAATTCTGGAGCAACTTTTCGGAGTAAATCTATCTGAGCTTGTTCCTCATCACTGAGGCATTCTTTTTTCTTTAATAAAGGGTATTTACTGTGAGTTAAGCCAGCTAATTTCTTTTCTCTTTCTTGGCGGTTTTTAATTTTATTAGCTGCTCTTTTTTCCTGTTTTCTTCTTTCGTCTAACTCCTGATTTATTTGTTTCATGACATGAAATCTATCCGCTACTACTTGAGCATTCGGTAGCATTTCTTGGATTAAACTTTTATAGGGTATCCATAAGTCTATGCTGACTTCTTCTATTTGATTCAATACCTCTGAACCTAGACTGGATAAGTATTCTGCAATAACTGCTTTATTTCTTTTCTCTAACAATGCTATTGGTCTTCTTGCCTCTAAATCTACTAATACTGCTGCATAATTCTTTCCTCCTTTTAATTGTGTGATTTCATCTATTCCTAGCTTTTTTATCTGACGGGGTTTTTCTTTTAGTAAATCTAACTCTAGTTCTTTTAATATTGTTTCTATCTCAGATGCTGTCATTCTATTTCTTCTAGCTGCACTCTCTACATCAGTTTCTAAAACTTCCTTGATTACTTTCATCGCTAGTCTTTTTGTGTAAGTTCTTCTAGTTTTTACAAAAGACAATTTTTCGCTAAAAACTTGATGACATTCTGTACATTTCAATTGACGACGATTTACTTTTAAAATTACTTGATAGTCACTCATTGGTATATCTCTGACCATATACCAATGATTTTGATGAGTTTTATTAGTTGTCTTTCCACAGTGAGGACACTGAGAAAGTTTTGACTGATTTTGGATTTCAATTACGATTTCATCGTCGGTGATAAAATCGTAATTCACCACCTTTATATCTTCAATATTAATCAGTTTAGTAATAAAATGAAGTAGGGGATTAGAAGGCATATTTATTAAAATGATAATTTTATTTTCAATATTTATTGTCTTTTGTACTGTCAATTACTTCTGCATTTCCTCCCCAGCTTGGGTTATTACCACCAATCACTGGTAATTCTATTGAAATATATTTGATTTTTTCGTACTATTTTATCATAACTACTCTGGGAGAGCCACTAATTTTTGGGCGATCAAATCAGAAATATAGGGTAAATTAAAAATCTCATTTAGCTTAATTAAATTAGACTCAACTATTCCTGTTTGCATCAAATAAATTCCAGTTAATAAAACTCGATAAACATAAAGTAATGGCTTGAGTCGATGCGCATTTTCTTTCTCAAAAAGTTTCCATTGGGTTGTGGCAAAACCAATATAATGGTAGCTATGATAACGGGTAATACAATTTTTAGCAATATTTTTCAATTCCTCATGCTCAGGTGAGGTTCTTAATATTAAAGGAGAATACAATTGTTCTAAGACATAACCATTCTTTTTAAGTAGCATCAAAAAGAATTTTTTGACATCATGAGTTACTAAATCAATTTCTAAAGATTCGCGAACTTCTGAAACTTGAATTGTTTCATTTTTAGTCTGTAATCCCACTACTTCTTGAACTGGTAAAATATGCACACCACGCAAGTCATAATCAGAATCAGGTGAGGGAAAACCATATAAGTGGGAACCACTGATGATGGCGAATAAAAACGGGTAAGGCTGTTGCCCAATAATTGTATTAATAGAAGTTGGAATATTCATAATGTGCCGTTTACTTGCTTACCTCGGTTCGCCTATTTCTTTAGAATATCTATTATATAAACCAGAACACTCACTCATCGTCCAGAGTTATCAACCCCACGAAAAGACCTCTGGGGTAGTAAATGCAGATGGCTTTGGTGTGGGTTGGTATCATATTCAAAAAGATACTGGCCCTTTTATCTACAAAAATACTCTGCCTATTTGAAATGATATAAACCTACCCAGTCTCAGCCGTTACGTCGAATCAAAGTGTGTACTTGCTTATGTCCGCAGTGCTACACCAGGACAAGCCGTAGATTTTGCTAATTGTCAGCCCTTTAACCATCAACAACAGTTATTTATTCACAATGGACGAATCGAAAATTTCCGCAAAACATTACACAGAAAAATTCGCAGTACTTTAACCCAAGATTTTTACGAAAAAATTAATGGCAATACTGACTCAGAACATATTTTTGCATTGTTACTTTCGCAAAGTCAAATTAACAAACATCGACCTCCAGAATATGCTTTACGCTCCACATTATTAACGCTGCTAGAGATGGCAAAACGCTATCAAGTAGAAGCCTCACTCAACGTAGTTTTTAATGACGGACATCGTTTAATAGCTTCTCGTTTTGCTACCACTTCACCGCCTCCATCTCTTTACTGGATACGAGATGATCCGACTTTCCCACAATCCGTAATTATTGCGTCTGAACCTCTATTTCTAGGTAATTGGATTGCTTGCCCAGAAAATAGCATCATTAGTGTGGGAGCAGACTGTGAGATCCAAATTGAGCAAATCTAGTGTGAAAGAGGCTATTTCTCAAGCCTTCGATAAATGTCGCTCGAAAACTTTTGCGCTATTCCAGGATATGGACGAAGCCACATTCTCTAGTCAACCTCATTCTGACTTGATCTGCTATTGGCTGCTACTTGGGACATATTGCCTATATCGAGTCTTTATCGTTGGAGAACATAGCAATTAGACGCTTACTTGCTACTATTTTTGTGGGAAAATCCTGAAAAATAGCTTTAAAGCTTGAGCTATATTGCTCAAGCATGATTTTATTAACTATGGCTATGTGTTTCACTGATTGGGGTAAAGGTCTGCTATCAAAGTAACCTATTACGCCAAGCAAACGGAGGTTTCATGTCGATATCTAAAGCTGTTAACAGCAAGGTTACTTCTCAAAGCAGCGTTGAAAAACGCTTGCTGATAGAGCGTTTGGTAGGAGCAACTCAAATAGTTGCATCTAGTGCTGGAAGTGATGTAGTGAAGGGATTAACTCACACCCCTAAATCTCTACCCCCTTGTTACTTTTATGATGACCGTGGTTCCGATCTATTTGAGCAAATCTGTGATTTACCAGAATATTATCTTACACGCACAGAAACAACGATTTTACAGCAGTATGCTGGTGAAATTGCCAAGATAACTGGCGTTTGTGAATTGGTAGAACTTGGCAGTGGCAGTTCTAGCAAAACCCGCATTTTACTAGATGCCTACCAGCAACTAGGCTATCCTCTGCACTACCTACCAATTGATGTATGTGCAGGTATGTTGGAAAGTAGTGCCAAGCAGTTATTAAAAGATTATCCCTTACTCCAAGTTTATGCACTAGCGGGAACCTATGAATTAGCCCTTGCAAAACTCCTACCGACGCAATTACCCAGTCGGATGATTTGTTTTATTGGTAGCAGTTTAGGTAATCTTACCCCTGATGAGTGTGATGTGTTCTTCTCTCAAATTACTAATGCTCTACAAGTCGGTGAGTATTTTTTATTGGGGATAGATTTACGAAAGCCAAAACAGATTTTGGAACCAGCTTATAACGACAGCCAGGGAGTGACAGCTGCATTTAACCTCAATATGCTAGAACATTTAAATCAGCGATTTGAGGGTAACTTTGACACCACCCAGTTTGAACACTGGGCATTTTACAATGAAAGCGAGCATCAAATAGAAATGCATTTACGCAGCTTGCGATCGCAAATTGTAGAATTACGCGCTCTTAATCTTAAGGTTAATTTTGCACTAGGTGAGACTATCCTTACCGAAATTTCCCGCAAATTTGACCTTAATACTATCAAACAGCAACTAACTGCACAAGGTTTATTACCTCTTCATGTGTGGAGAGATCCAAATCAATGGTTTGGCTTAATGTTCTGTCAGCTGCAAGCATAAAGCAAATCAGGGTATGGCTAATATATATAGCGGTTCTCAGTTGAGTCCAATATATATCTAACAAAAACAGTACTTCTCTATAAGCGTTGGGGAGTAACATTCAAAACCTCTCTTCTTTTAGGAGAGAGGTTAAACTATATTAGACCTCTTGTACGAATGCAAATAATTATTGCTGCATTGAAGGCGTAGGAAAAATTCTGCTGAATATAGGAAGCCGTGTACGAGGCTTATTTGCTGTTCTATTGGCATTAGGAACAGAAGAGTTATTAGCTGCCTCAGAAAGGAGAGGTGGTTTGCTATTAGTAGAATTGGCAAAATCACTCAATTGGGTAGCCGAAGGTGAATTTGAAGGTATGGAAGTAACATTTTCAGGATTTTGACTGTTGGTTTTTACCGGAGTTTGAGCTTGAGATGGAGTAACGAGGAAAGTTGAACTTGTTCCTAATACCAGTATGAGTAAATGAGAAATATATTGTTGCATGGGGATTGGTAAAATGGGTTGATAAATATTCAAAGCTTGAAGAAGTTGTGTTTGTTCTCAGTTAGAAATAAAAGTGCAATTTTCCAATAGAAATCATGACGCTGTTGCCTCATAAAACTTGAACACAGCGATTTCAAAATGCACAGAATATTAATGCTTAGTACATTAATTTACGAACAACAATCTAACCTCCCTCAATCAAGGGGAAGATAAACTCTCTTTTGTAAAAAGAAAGAGAGCGGTTATTTTAAGACTCCTGAATCTGCCTGAAGGAGAGTTAGAAATAGATACATCTGGAATAATTGACGTTTTTTTAATCAACTAAGCCAGCACAACTATTAATATTCTAGTGATATTTAACTTGTTAATAAAAGAGGAATGTTACTGAACTTTTTGACAAAACTGATTTATATAAAATCAACTCTAACTCGCATATTTAACTAATTAAAGCAAAAAGTATATGAATTTTTAATAAAGCCTAAATTTGATAAAGTAGTTTTAGTTAATCAATGCGTGTATATTTCAGCAATATACACTAAGTCTGAATATATTAAGTAAATATTGAGAATATAAATCCACAGAAACCCGACTTTTCAAACAAGTCAGAATTCTTATTTGTCACAAAGATTTAGGTTTGCTCGATATGAGTTTAGCTGTAGACATTCTTAAACTACAACCCATTCCTAGTTAGATAAGACAGACAACAATTAATTTTTGCTTCAATTGAACCAGGGATAGAACAGCAGATTCGCACATCATGATTACTCAACTAGAAGAGTTAGCTGAGACGCTGTTAAATTTCAACAGTCAAAGCGATTTAGTATATTACCTAGAAAATATCTTTTTACCTCAACCTAATCTGCAAGATTAAGCGACACCTACGCAAGAGTAAAGGGGGCAGGAATTAGGGGGATATTCCTACATCTTTCTCCCCTTCTCCTTGCTCCCCTACCTCTTTGGTCTTGAATTATCAAAAAGCGTTACAGCTTCGTCCCACACTCAGCACAGAAGTTGTGGGTAGGAGCATTTTTGGCATTGCAGTTGCTACAATACACTGGCTCGGCTGCTGCTTTTGGCGGTTGTTTCTGCAAGCCGACCATTTGAGCGTTGCTCTTACCAGGGGCTACCATTGGATAGCAGTTTTCGTCTCTGGTGACGTGGACATTTAAGATTACTGGGCCTTTGTGTGCTAGCATCTCGGCGATCGCATCTTTTAATTGACTGCGATCGCTGATTATCATGCCTTTAATGCCATAAGCTTTTCCCAACAACTCTACGTCTGGCATCCCTATTTCCATGTCGGAGCATGAGTAACGCTCACCATAGAAGGCTTGCTGCCACTGGCGCACCATCCCTTGCCAGCCGTTGTTGAGAATTATTGTCTTGACATTTATTCCATACTGTGAAATTGTTCCTAGTTCCTGTAAACACATTTGGAAACTAGCATCACCGCTGATACAGATGACTTCTTCATCAGGAAACGCCACTTTCGCGCCCATTGCCGCAGGTAAGCCAAAACCCATCGTTCCCAAACCAGCGCTAGAAATCCAGCGCCTTGGGCCATTCTTCAGGAATTGTGCTGCCCACATTTGATGTTGTCCGACATCTGTGGTGTAGAAAGCGTGAGGTGCTTGGCTATTGACTTCTACAATCACTTCTTGGGGTGAAATGCTGTCGAGATGATGCGGCACGATTAGAGGATACTCTTCGCGCCAACGGTTGACTAGATTCAGCCATTCTTGGTTTTGATTAGGTGTAGCCTTTACCCCTGTTTCTTTGCAGCGACGCAATAAGTCTACTAACACATTCCGCACATCGCCGACGATGGGCACTTCGGGAATGCGGTTTTTGCCGACTTCTGCGGGATCGATGTCGATGTGAATTACTTTAGCGCGGGAGGCGAATTCGTCTAACTTGCCTGTAACGCGATCGTCAAATCTAGCGCCGACGCAAATCAGCAAGTCACAATCACTAACGGCGAAGTTGGCGTAAGCGGTGCCGTGCATCCCCAACATTCCCAAAGCTAGGGGATGATGTTCGTCAAAGGCACCGATCCCCATTAAGGTTGTGGTGACGGGGATATCGAATAATTCAGCTAGTTGTTTGATTTCTTCATGGGCACCAGCTGCGATCGCACCACCACCCACATACAATAACGGACGGCGGCTTTCAGTAATTAACTGGATGGCAGCATTAATCTGGCGGGGATTTCCCTTCACAGTGGGACGATAACCGCGTAACTTCACTGAACCTGGTTTGACAGGTACATAGTCAAATTCTTCTAAAGCTACATCTTTGGGGACATCAATCAAAACTGGCCCCGGACGCCCAGTGCTAGCGATGTGGAATGCTTCGGCGACAATTCGCGCCATATCTTTGGGATCGCGCACTACATAAGAGTGCTTGACGATTGGGAGCGTAATCCCGTAAATATCGGTTTCTTGAAACGCATCTGTACCAATTGACGGACGTGCTACCTGCCCCGTGACTACAATCATCGGGATTGAATCCATGTAGGCTGTGGCGATGCCTGTCACCAAGTTAGTTGCTCCTGGTCCCGAAGTACCAAAGCAGACTCCTACTTTTCCTGTGGCACGGGCGTAACCATCAGCAGCGTGGGCTGCGCCTTGCTCGTGCCTCACGAGAATGTGCTTCATAGCACCAGTTGCTTCCACCTTATACAGGTCGTCGTAAATTGGTAGAATTGCCCCACCAGGATAACCAAAAATATAATCAACGCCGTGGCGATGAAGGCTGTCAAGCAGCGCAAAACCGCCAGATGCTCGTTTGGGCAAGGCTGGCGGGCTAGAGGCACGAGACTGTTTGTGATTCTCGGTTTGTGGGAGACTAATTTGGGAGAGCGATCGCACGGTCAAACCTCAGACTATAAGCTAAAGTTAATGCTGGATTCTGTATTTAAGATTTCATTTTAATTGAAAACTTCAATCAAAATTTTATTAATTTTTATATTGAATATAAACCTAGACTATTAGCCTACATTAATTAAATTACGTTTTGCAAGACTTTGCGGGTATTTTTCCAAGCCCAAACACCGACAACTACGACAACAATACTCATTGCTACCAGCACGGTTCGCAAGCCCAGAGCATCAGTTAATGGCCCAGTTATGGCCAGAGGTAACGCCAGAGCAATATTAACGGCATGATTTTGAAAGCCAAATACTTTACCGTGCATGGTAGATGGTGTTTGCTGTTGAATTAAAGTTTGCATGGGTACGCCAATTAGGGAAGCACCTACACCCAAAAATGCACAAAGTCCTAGCGCCAGTAATAAGTTGTGCGTAAAAGTGAACACCCCTAAAACTAGTGCAATTATCAAAAATCCAATTAAAGGTAGAGGTTTATGATGCAATTTATCACCCCAGTGGCCTAAAATCGCCGCACCAAATACCATACCCACACCGGCTGCTGCCAAGAAAAAGCCAAACTGTTTTTCTTTTAAACCAAACTCCTCGGCTAATTGAATTGTCAGCACCGTTAAGGCTGCAAACACACAATATAAAGTTGTCAGTTGCAGCATGGCATTCAATATCAAACGGTTTTTCTTGAGATACCGCAGGCTCTCAGTGAATTCAGCCCAAGGGTTATTTGATGCTTGATGTTCTTGGTGGGGTTTGGATTCTTTAAACTTAATTGGCTGCATGATCGCAGCCGATAATATGTATAATCCACCAACTACAATCTCTTGACCGTATTGTTCTCCCATCAAGCTTTTCGACAAACTCAGAATCGGCTCACCGATCGCAAACCCAACAATTAAAGCTCCCATCATCGTGCTGCTAAACAGCGCATTGGCTGCCAACAAATTCTCTCGCTTCACCAACAAGGGAATCGCTGCTTGTTCAGCTGGTGCAAAAAACTGCGTCACCGTGGAAATGGCAAAAGTCAGGATTAACAGAATCAGGAACTCTCGCGGTAACAAGGGAAGACACAGTGTCAATATTCCCCGTACAATATCTGAGCCGACCATAATCAGCTTTTTTGGCAAGCGGTCAACAAAGATACCACCAGCAGAGCCGAACAAAATTGCTGGTATTGTAAACGATAGCATCAAGGTTGAGTACATCGAGTTTTGTGCCAACCCAGGAAGCGGTGAGTAGTTCTCTAACAGAGCAATCATTAAAACGAAGAAGACTTTATCTGCTAACTGGGACACCAATTGCCCAATCCACAGGAGCATAAAACCACGGTTTTTCAGCAGTGCGCCAAAGCCGTTATTAACAGCAGCCGGTTCAGTTGGAAACATTAGATACTTTCTTAGGGTAGATGGGGCATGGGGTATTGGGCATGGGACATTGGGCATTGGGCAGAAAAAATGCTGATTCCAAATCCCTCACTCCTCACTCCTAACTCCTGTTTACTTACTCCATTGTCCGGATTAATTTGCTTCGTAGTGCTTTAACAGCATAAGCAAAAACTCCGTTGCTGTCAGACGACCTGTGGGTGGAATAATCTCAATGGACGAATCTACCCAACAGCCTTGTACAGTTTGGGGAGATTTCCAAATGGACAAATGATCGACTGATGGCTCTGCATAAAAGTTATTTTGCCCACTGCCTAGCAAAGATGAACTCCAATGGGTGAAATAATCATGGCTCATCCGATGAATAGGAAAATTACCCTGTAGTGGTACTCCCCATCCATCTATAGCAATAAACGCTTTGACACGACCACCCAAGAGTTGCCACAAATTTGCTGCCCCTATTGCCCCAACTACGCCAGCACTAAAGCTTATGAATATAATTGGTAATTTTAAAGAGTCGGTTAAGCAATACCTGCGGTGAGCTACGCTAACGCGCAAAAACTGCAAAATGTGCAATGCTGATAAATTCGAAAAATCCTTACCTGGATAAACCAGTATATTAGATTGATTTTTCGCAATTGAGCCATTAGGAATATTTAAGCATTCCGATATAAAAGATTCAGTGAAGGCTGGATCGTGGATTCCAGGGCAAATAATAATGATGCTCATCTCTCTGTGCGTGGCAGCTTTCAAAATTATGAATAACTTAAACCTACTACAAGGGTCTATTAACTGTTCACGTTTACTAAAAGATGATGAGAGATGAAGGGAATATTTTAAGTAACATGTAGTAACAAATAAAACCTAGCGAATTGAAAAATTACATAGGTTTGCTCATAACTATCAGATGCAGGGATGAGGCTTTGTGTCAGTTTGTGTCATCCCTTAGTGCGGTTCCCATTCAGATGCGGTACAACATTATATCGCAGGGTGTACCTCACACAAACAAGAAACGCTATAGTGCGATCGCTAATTGCAATTCTCAAATCTGAATTTGCTTTGATAGCAGAAAATGTGAGAGAAAGCCTGTGAAATATCGAATCTTTGAAAGTAAGAACAATGCTTGCCCAAGCTCATTCCTTAGTCTACACTCTCAAATCATTGATGTGTGCTCAAGCTCAATATAAATTTAATCAAATTTATCGGTTAATCGTTGAATTATTTTAAAATTAATCTTAATACCATAATTGCAGATTGTGGAGGATTTTATGTGCAGCCTTAGCTACTCTGAATAACTCAAACTTATAATCTCAAATCGTCTAATTCTTGCCAGAGAGTATTGATAAAATCCTGAGTCTGTTTTAAATTCAGTTCTCCAAAAGCTTGCCATTCTTCAGGTGTAATTTTCTCATCGCTTTGAATCACTTCTTGTATCCAATAGGGTAAGTCAAATGGGTGGCGAATTAATTCGTAGGTTTTTTCCAAAGGAGTTTTGCCTAAACTTTCTGGATTATATCTAGCAACCAAGCATAATTTTAACAACTTAGCTAAATTACTTTCAGGAGGGATTGAGAGTAAAAAAGCCATAGTTTGAGCTAACGTATTTTTGTTAACTTCCATTAATTTTGATTCCTTTTTACAGTTTTAGAATATAAAAAATTATACATTCTTATTAAAATTATGGATGTTTTGACCCATCAGGCATAATAGCACCTTTGAGATAAGCTCCACGCAAATCGTAGTCATTAACATTAGCACCTTTGAGGTCAGCACCTGTTAAATAAGCATTTTTCATATCTGCACCACTAAGATTTGCATTGCTGAGATTTGCACCACTAAGATTCGTATCTCTTAAATCAGCACAAATCAGATTGGCATGGCTAAGGTTAGCACTACTAAGATTAGCGTAACTAAGTTTAGCAAAACCCAAGTTGGCATGACTCAGATTAGCACCAGTAAGATTCACACGAGCCAGCAAAGCATTTCCAAGGTTAGCATGATTAAGGTTGGCATGATTCATATCAGATTTAGTTAAATTAGCTTCGCTTAAATCAGCTTCAGGAAGATTAATCCTAACTAATTTTGCTTGGGGTAAATCTAGATTATTTAAAGTAACTCCATCTTCGTTTAAATCTTGTAAAGCAATAATTCTTGCCGGACTAACTTTTACGCCATTAGCAGCATCAATGACACTCCAAGCTTGATATTGAAATTCTTTTTTCCGATCGGGAATTTCTTTGATATATAGAATTAAAGCAGCGATGATACTAATAGGTTCAACCTCTGATAAAAGTCTAGATATAATTGAACTATCAGGAGTAAGAATAACTAAGATAATTAAACTAGAAGCAATGGAAATAGCCACTAACCATGTTGGTGACTCCCAGAACCAATCAAGAAGTTTTTTGAAAATATTTTTAAAACTATTTTGGATGAGTTGTATTGGTTTTAATATCAGTCTAATTACTTTACTTAAATTACTTTGCTGAGGTATAGCTTTGACTGTCCTACCTCTTCTCCCTAGCTTGAGGGAGACAGCCTCACTGATCAACGGAGGAAATTCTGGTTGTTCTAGTTTTACAGCGACATCTATTCCTGCACCTTCTAACATTAACGCAGAGATAGTTGTGTAAGTATCAACCCAAGCTTGTGCAACTTCGGGAGTCCAATCTTCTTGTAAATATTCTGCGAAAGTTTTTAGCAAAATATCTCCCACAATTGGATAATATTCTATAAGTGTGCCATAGCCTTTATGTCTAGCACCTAAATCTTTGAGAACTAAAACTAAAGCTTTGGGAGTACGTAAACTTTCTACTAATAAGACGAGAGAATTAAATAGTTTTTTCTCTTGCTTATCCATATCAGTTTTACCAAACAAACCTTGAGTTTGGGGATAACTTTTAAAGAGATTTTCGTAAAACCTAGCAGCAAATTCTCCAGCATGAGGTTTAATTTTTTCAAAGCTAGTTTCGACGAGTTGAATTTGTGTAACTGTAGATAATTGAGGTGTTACTTCTTTTGCTGAAAAAACTGACACTTGAGGCGGTGATTGGGATTTTTCTACATCTGGTTGTATACTTAACTGAGAAATATCTACTCCTGCACCTTCTAACATTAACCCAGAGATACTTGTGTAAGTATCAACCCAAGCTTGGGCGACTTCGGGAGTCCAATCTTCTTGTAAATACTCCGCAAAAGTTGCTAGTAAAATATCGCCTACAAGGGGATAATAGTCTATAAGTGTGCCATAACCTTTATGTCTAGCACCTAAATCTTTAAGAACTACAGCTAAAGCTTCGGGAGTGCGTAAACCTTCTACTAATAAGACGAGAGAATTAAGTAGTTTTTTCTCTTGCTTATCCATATCAGTTTTACCAAACAAAGCTTGAGTTTGGGGATAAGTTTCAAAGAGATTTTGGTAAAAACTAAAAACAAATTCTCTAGCACGAGGTTTGATTTTCTCAAAGCTAGTTTCAACGAGTTCAATGCGTAAATTTGAATAAGATGATGTCATATTCATATTGATGGTTATTGAACAGAATTCAGGAGTCAGGAATCGGAGTGAATTCTGACTAAAAAAGCGGATAGCGTAGCGTAAAGGCTTCTCTTTCAGAAACGCTACCGCGAACGTTTATAGCGAGTCGCCTACGCCTGCGGGAAAGCAAGCTATGCGCTGCGTCTCGTACACAGCATCTTGATTCTGAAGTCTGAATTCTGCATTCTTCTTCAACCATCATATTTTAATGGGAATTCGCCCATATCTATTTTCTGGATTTTATAGTAGTGTGCCCTTGAGCGAGATACAAGAAAAGCCCTTTTTGTCAGGGATTATAGCCCATACAAGTGTATGTCACTCGACTACACACTGCTTTAGGATCTCTGAACGCTTGCTCTTGCCAATAAAACACCGATTTGGATGCCAATCATTCCTGCGATCGCACTGCCAACAAAATAAATTAACAGCATTGTAATGTCGCCCTTATCCAAAAAATTTCTTGATTCCAAGCCATAGGTTGAAAAAGTAGTATATGCACCGCAGAAACCTGTTGTTGTCATCAGGCGAAGTTCAGGCGAGATGATGCGAATATTCTCGACTGCTAAAGTCAAAATATAAGCAATCAATAAACAGCCAGTCACATTAATAAAGAATGTGCCGTAAAAGCCAAAATCTTTTCCAAAAATAGCTTTTGCAAATTCGGTTCCATAAAAACGACTCAACGCTCCAAAAACTGCCCCGATCGCCACAGCTAGGGGATAACGTCCTTTCAAAAAATTCATTGTTTTTTACCTAAAAAAATGTGCGTAGTTTTTTGTCAAGGTCTTTTCAAACTTGCTCTCAAGTGTATCCCAACCTTTTTATTACTTGAGCAAATTACTTTACAAAAAGCTTGGCGATCGCTACTCCTAAAATCACCGCTCCCAAACCTAGAACTGCACTCCCCGCCCAATAAAAGACTGTCGCAGTCTTTTGTTTGCTACGCCACAGGCTTAGAGTATCAAAGCCATAGGTTGAAAATGTGGTGTAAGAACCTAAAAATCCAGTCCTAATTAGTAAATCCAATTCTGATGGATAGCCTGTAATTCCTTTAGAAATCGTGAAAAAGAAACCCATCGCTAAACATCCAGTCAGATTAATGACAAATGTTCCATAGGGAAATTTTGTCCCTAATTTGGCTTTTGTCCATTCTGTTATATAGAACCGAGACAGCGCTCCAGGAACTGCACCTACCGCAATTGAGAGAACATTAGTTAAATCTGCCACTATTTTTGTAACTCTCCGCGCTCAATGTTTGAGTTGTTTTGCATATAATGTATTTGAAAAGTCTCATTGCAAAAAAATCGTTGAAATAAATCATACAAGACTGACTCTCAAATTTGCAATAAATATATGTAACAATCATCATTAAAACTAATATATAAAGCCCATACATAAGTAAGCCGACGTAAATATCTGTAGCTGTGATAGAGCAAGAAACAGGAGTCATTAAGCAGGAACAAAGAGAGTTATAGCCTAATTTATTTTGATTTACTTAGTTTCGTTTTATTGTGCCGTTACTAATTTTTAAGGTCTGGTAAATGCTTTTTTTAACTTATCTACTTTGTATATAGGACTAATATTTGATTTCTGAAAAAGCTCCGTACATTTGAAGAGTGGGGAAATCAAAAGTGGTGTGTCGGATAAACCACTCAAACATCCACTTCAGATGAGAGAACGAAGGAATCAAAGCACA
>JADEXV010000414.1 GCA_015206945.1 Nostocales cyanobacterium LEGE 12452
TAATCAATAATTAATAACTAATGCCCAATGCCCCATTCGTTTAAAACTTAATTTTTCTTTATAACCAGGGAAAGAGGTACAGAAAGCTACTGGTGTGGAAACCTAGATATTAGAGGTGAAAATAATTTCTCACTTTTCCAAAGTACCGAAGATTCCATGCAAAGCAATTTAGTTATATTTCCTAAGACTGAGGCTGCGAAAAATAGCACGCAAACTAAAGAAAGAACAATTACCAAATACGACCGTGCTGAGGAGCAATTTATAGAACTGCTAGCAATAGAGGATTTGGACAACAAACTGGATGCAAATCCTTTAATAGCCACTGAGTTTGAACAGTCACTCTCTGTGGCAATTGGCGCTGCTTATGGAAACGATCGCTCTGATGAACAAGCTCACCGTTTTCTCCAACGGATACTTTATCGAATTAATCGGCTAAAGCTGTTTTGGTACGACGATTTGCGGCATTATAACAATGAGCGATCGCTGTATTTGCGCTCATGCCGCGACCAAATTGAAGCTGCTTGGCAACAGTGGGAATTAGCAGAATTCGATGTGGCTGCACTGCAACAATTAGACGTAAAACAAGCTTTAATTGAGCGTGCATCTGCTGATTTAAATCCGCCTTTGTCGGAGAGTAGCCGCTACATTCGTGAAGAAATGACTGAAGCGGGCTATCGTCACTTGCTAGCGATCGGCTCTTTTGATGGCTTAGTTGAAGCTAGTCATCTTTCTCGCATTTTGGGTGGTGCTGCTAATGAAGTGCAGTGTACGCTGATGCGAGTACTAATAGAAGAATATGGCAATGGTCGTTTATCTCGCAAGCACTCGACATTTTTTGCCCAAATGCTGGCTGAATTTGGCATGAATACTGAACCAGAGGCATATTTCGATTTAGTACCTTGGGAAGTGTTGGCTTCGACAAATTATAACTTTCTGGTGACTGAGCGCAAACGCTATTTCTTGCGTTATAGCGGTGGATTGACCTATTTTGAAGTGGCTGGCCCTGCAATTTACAAAAATTATCTGCTGGCGGCGCAACGACTCTTACTCTCAGAAGTCGCGGTGGGTTATTGGGAACTGCACATCAGGGAAGATGAACGCCACGGCCGTTGGATGTTAGATGATGTAGCTTTGTCATTAGCAGAACGATATCCCAATGATGCATGGGAATTGCTGCTTGGGTACGACCTGCAAAAACGCATGAGCGATCGCGCAGGTACGGCTGTTATGCGATCTATACGTGAAGCAGAATGAGCTGCTTTACTCGCATTATCAATCCAAAAGACTATAAATAGCAGGTTATTGTTAGCCTTTTAATGTGACATTTAAAAGTCATTTTATTGCTCATCCACCTGCAAATAGATTTCTTTAGCAAAGGGTTGCTAAAGAAAGAGTTTTTTATTGCCTGAATACAAGGTAAAAAACAACCTCCTATTACATTGATTATACCTTACACTGGAAGTGCAATCAAATGAAAGATATCTTTTTTTGCCCTGAAGAATCTAATTTCTACTCCAACTGCTTAGAAAGCTTTGTGATCAGAAATTGTCAAAATTCCGAATCTATTGTGGAGTTTGGCTCAGGAGATGGCAGCCCTGTAATTAATACCTTATTAAGAAACAATTTTGATGGAATTATCCAGGGATTTGAATTAAATACTTCTGCATGGAAAGTCGCAAATTCAACCATCGATGAATACAATCTTACTAATAAATACATTATCCACAATTCATCTTTGTTTAACTCTTCTCAACCCGATGCCGAATATCTTGTAGCCAATCCACCCTATCTCCCCGCACCAGATAACGATATTTATATGCCACTTCTATTTGGGGGTGTAGATGGAGCCACAGTTACCAACGATCTTTTATCGTTAGATTATGAAAATGTCTTAGTTTTAATATCTAGCTTTTCTAATCCAATCAATACATTGAACATAGCAAAAGAAAATGGTTATTATGTTCAAAACTTTATGGTTTTACCTTTACAGTTTGGTTACTATAGCTCTGATCCAAAGGTAAAGAATCACATCCAAAAACTCCAAAAAAATCAGATGGCATTTTATTCTGGCGATTATTATTTTTTAGCTGGAGTTTTATTTAAAAAATGCCAGGAGTCTGTAATTGATTTATCTAATCAATTAGCTCAGGTGATGACTAGTTTGTGAAAATAAAGAACAACTTAAGTGATGTTATCCCTTGCCTAAAGTACAGATATGTCTCTAAGCCACGCTTCGAGACATATCATCAAAGATTTTCAACGAGAGTAATCATTTTGTCTGCCTAAAGTTATTGCATTAACTTCTTTGTTGTATGGCTGCACTCTTAGAGTGAGGTTTGCGCTTAAATGCAGCAAATAAAATTACACCAGCACCGAACGACAAAATAGGAAAGCCTGAAGTTGGTTCTGCTACAGAGACAGATGAGATTGGCGTCAAGAGGAAGGCGTGTAATTCATTATTAACTGCACCACGACCGACAATTTGTCCATTATTATTAATGGCAGATGCTGCTGTCAAGGTAAAGCCAGCGTCTGAACCAGGAGCAATTAGGTCATTTAAATCGTACATAGTGTTATCACTATAAAGAAAAGCCCGTAAACCATTGCCATCTGCGGCAAAAAAGTTATTATTAGTGCCAGACAACCCGACTACTTGACCCAAATTATTGATCCCCAAACCAGTACTAAACAAATCTGTAGGACGTAACCTACCAAGGTCTTGGAGTCCCGTGCTAGAACTGTACACAAAAGCACGACTATCATTTACGCCAGTGAGTCCCGAACTACCAACTACTTGTCCTGAGTCATTAACATCGTTTGCTTGACTGTATCTGTCACCAGGAAGGGTACCGAGATTAGTGATTATACCCTTGTCGGATAAAAAGGCTCGGCTAGAAGAACCGAAAATGCCAACTACCTGACTTCGATTATTTATACCATAGGCAACATAATTTTCTTTTAAATTATTGTTAATAATAGTCGTCGTACCATTGCTGTATAGGAAAGCGGCTCCGTTGGGAAAGGCAAGTTTTGGGAATATACCGCCACCACTTGTACCGCCAACTACCTCACCTGAGTCATTGATAGCATAAGGAATGCCTTTAAGACCAGTATTTTGCGTTGTTCCATCACTGTAAATAAAGACGTTATTATCACTGTCGGTCTTACTGATGGAATTACCAACTACTTGCCCCAAGTTATTGATACCAGTCACTGCAAGTACATTATCGCCAGGCAACGGACTAATTTTTTGGAGCGAACCATTACTGTAAAAAAAAGAACTGTCCAAAGAATTAATCGCTACTTCACCTGAGTCATTAATATCTGTAGCGTAACTGTAGGCTTCTCCCGTAAGAGCGCCTAAGTCAGTGACTGAGTATAAAGATACCGCCAATGCCGACTTAGATGCAGCAGCAAGACTGATTGCAGTGAAGGTAATTGCTGCTATACAAGATTTCCACTTAAGTAAAACCATGTTACTTTTCTGTGATTTTGTATTACTCTACCAAATTACCACTGAAGAGTAGGGTAGCAAGCTGCCGTATCTGGGTAGTCACTAAATACGCCATCAACACCTAAGCTGAAAAATAGTTCGTATTCACCTTGGGGATTTCCTTGAAAATCCAGTGGCAAAAAACAGTCTTCATTGCGGAAAGTCCAGACATGAACCAACAAACCAGCTGCATGAGCATCTATGACTAAAGATGTAGGCGATCGCAATTTACCATTGTTGTCTCTAGGAACCAGTAAATTTTTATGAATCCCAATCGCATGTGCATATTTGGCAATTTCTTTTAAACCTGATGCTGTGACTAAATCTGTATAGGTGCGTTCGCAGCCGCTAACGACAAAATCATAAGGTTTACCACTGTTATTCAGCAATTGCACTAGAGGTAAATCAGTCTTTGTGGATAAATCTTGTAAATTACCTACTTCAAAAGACTGAATAAAAACAGGTGCGTTAGCTCCCTGATAACCGTTGGCTGTTAAAGTTGCAAGTAAGGGTGCTTCTAAGG
>JADEXV010000415.1 GCA_015206945.1 Nostocales cyanobacterium LEGE 12452
GAGCTATCCCAGAACAAGGTCAACTGGTTAACGTTCGCTCCCGGCAATTCGTCGTCACGGATGTGCGTAATACGACTTTACCCACCAATCCAATGGTGAATGCAGTGGAAAAAACTCAGCATTTGGTCAGTCTATCCTCCGTTGAAGATGATGGTTTGGGTGAAGAACTACAAGTAATTTGGGAATTAGAGCCTGGAGCATTAGTTTATGAAAAGATGGAGTTGCCTAAACCTACAGGCTTTGACGCACCCGCGAGGTTAGATGCATTTCTCGATGCTGTGCGTTGGGGAGCAGCATCAACAGCTGATATTCGCACTTTACAATCCCCCTTTCGCAGTGGCATCGATATTGAAGATTATCAGCTTGATCCAGTAGTGCGAGCAATTCAAATGCCTCGCGTTAATTTGCTAATTGCAGATGATGTCGGATTGGGTAAAACCATTGAGGCGGGGTTAGTTGCCCAAGAATTAATTATCCGTCATCGCTGCCGGCGCATCTTGATAGTTTGTCCATCTTCACTGCAAATTCAGTGGCGAGACCAAATGCGCGATAAGTTTGGTTTAGATTTCCGCGTCGTGGACAGTACCTTAATGAAGGAACTACGACGGAAGCGGGGAATCCACGTCAACCCTTGGCAGCATTTCCCCAGGTTGATCACCTCAATAGATTTTCTCAAACGCGATCGCCCTCTTCGTCTTCTGCGAGAAATGTTACCAGGTGAAGGGGAACCGATGTATCCCCGGCGGTTTGATTTGCTGATTGTGGATGAAGCGCACAATGTTGCTCCCTCTGGCGGTGGAAACTATGCTGTTGATTCTTTGAGGACTGCTGCTATTCGGCTTTTAGTACCGCATTTTGAACACAAACTATTCTTGACAGCGACACCGCACAACGGCTACCCCGAAAGTTTTACAGCCCTGTTGGAATTACTTGATAGCCAACGGTTTGCACGGGGGGTATCTCCCGATCGCAAGCAGTTACAAGTAATCATGGTTCGCCGTCTCAAATCGGAAATGAAAGGTTGGGATGGTTCTGACTTATTTCCACAGCGCCAGTTAGAAGCTATACCTGTAGACTATCCTCAAGCAGAACGACAAGCACACACTAACCTCAAAAGATATACTGAATTGCGCTGCAAAGGGGTGGCAGATAATACAGAAAAATATGCGACTGAATTTGTCCTCAAGTTGTTAAAAAAACGGTTGTTTTCGTCTCCCCAAGCGTTTGCAACTACTTTGGCACAGCATGAAGAATCGCTAAAAAATGCCCGTCGTCGCACTTATAGCAGTTTATCTCGACCGACAGAAGGTATTTTGCGCCGCCAATTGGCACAAATTGAAGAAGATTTTGCAGATGATGAAGTTTATGAAGAATCGACAGATGAGGCAATTACTAATACAACTAGGTTATTTCGAGAACTGAGTGCAGAAGAACAGGCTTTGCTGCGACAGATGCGGGAATGGGCAGAGACGACATCGAGAGTGTCTGATGCCAAAGCCAAAGAACTACTTAACTGGATTCATACTCACATTAAACCCGATGGTAGATGGTCGAATGAAAGGGTGATAATTTTTACAGAATATCGAGCTACCCAGAAATGGTTATATAACTTATTTGCCACAGAGGGGTTAGTAGAAGGCGATCGCCTAATGACACTTTACGGCGGGATGAAGTCGGAAGACCGAGAACAAGTAAAAGCGGCGTTTCAAGCATCTCCTGATATATCCCCAGTGCGGATTTTGTTAGCGACGGATGCGGCGAGTGAGGGTTTGGATTTGCAGAATTTTTGTTCGCGCCTTATCCACTATGAAATTCCCTGGAACCCGAACCGGATGGAACAGCGTAACGGTAGAATTGACCGTCACGGGCAAAAAGCTAAAGAAGTGAGGATTTACCACTTTGTCGGCAAAGATTATCAACATAATACAACTGGGCTACGTCCCGGTGAGTTAGAAGGCGATTTAGAATTTCTCATGCGGGCGGCATTAAAAATTAACAACATCCGCGAAGATTTAGGTAAGGTGGGGCCAGTGATTGCGGCGCAGGTGGAAGAAGCGATGATGGGGTATCGCAGCGTTTTGGATACTTCAGTCGCAGAGAGAGAGTCTGAAGTTGTGCGGCGAATGTTGAAATTTGAGCGCCAGGTGCGGGAGCAAATTGAAAAGCTGCGAGAACAGTTGAATGAGACGCGCCAGCATTTGCGATTGACACCGGATAATATTGAAGCGGTGGTCAAAATTGGTTTGGAATTAGCTCAACAACCACTTTTGATTGCAGGGAAAGTAGAGGGAGTTGCTGGGAAGGTGTTTTACCTACCACCATTAAAAAGCAGTTGGGCAGTTTGCAGCGAAGGTTTAGCCCATCCCCACACCAAAGAAATTCGTCCGATTGTTTTTGACCCGGAATTGGCACATGGTAGAGATGATGTAGTGTTAGCCCACTTGAATCATCGTTTAGTGCAGATGTGCTTGCGCTTGTTACGCGCTGAAGTTTGGTCAAAGGAAGGTAGAAAAGCTTTGCATCGGGTAACGGCGCGTTTGGTTCCTAATTCGGTTTTGGATACACCTGCGGTTATAGCTTATGGTCGATTGGTGATTTTAGGAAGTGACCAGCAACGGTTACATGAGGAAGTAATCATGGCGGGTGGGTTGCTGAAAGAAGGGAAATTTAGCCGTTTGGGTGTGATGAAAATTCAAGAAGCTGTTTCAGTGGCTTTACCAGAATTAGCACCGGAAAATGTCACAGAGAAATTAGCCCAGTTATGGGATAGTCACGCATCAGCTTTGATGCAAGCTTTGGAGGCACGGCTTCAAGACCGTAGTAAAAGTTTACAACGAGACTTAGGCGATCGCGCTCAAAAAGAAGCGGCTGATATTACAGCAGTTTTAACGGAATTGCGTCAAAGCATTCTCAATGAACTAGATGAACCTGAGTTTAAGCAGTTGGAATTGTTTAATACCGCAGAGAAGGAACAGTTCGAGCGCAATGTCAACAGTCTTAAGGTGAGAGTAGAGCAAATTCCCGCAGAAATTGAGCGCGAAGTGGCTGCAATTCAAGCTAGGTTTGCAAATCCGACACCGCGACTGTTTCCCCTAGCGGTTACTTACTTAATTCCCCAAAAGCTAGCACGGTGAGTATAACTGTAAATATAATTACAAAGTTAACTTGCGGAAATATGGTTAAAACACATTCGTTTGCAATTCTTGCACCTGTTCCAGAAATGCACTTGCTTTCAGCGATGGAGACAATAGCTAACTTAGAGCATGAATTAAGTGATGAAACGGTTAAAACAGCTTTCGGAAGTATGGATTTTGAGCTATTTCGTAAAGTTGATGAGTTGCGGGGAGATAAAAGTGTGGAAGTATTAATTTATGCTTCCCATTCAGATGCAGATCAACCTTTAGACTCAGAAGCATCTTGGCATGGTTTATACATTGGTCATGTCAGTTCTCGCAATGGCAGATATCCAGGTAAAACTAAATTTCGTCCGCCATCTACTGTTACTGATAAGCCGACTTGGGCTAGTTTTTGGGAAGTGCAAGATTTGAAACCACTAACTTCTCCTAGAAAAATTGGCTCTTTGAAAGGTTTAGGTAAAAAGTCTTATTATAATTCTCGCTTTATTCCTGAAGGGCCATTGTTAATTGAATGTCCCTGAATTTTTTTGTTTAATTAGATAAATATTTATTAATAGTTCATCTCAAGTTCCCAATACATAATCTTAAAAAGAATAAAAACATGACCAAAAATGGACTTATTGTTTTAGTACCTTACAAGACAGGACAAGAATTTTACTCCGAATATGATTATGAAAATGGAGACGATGAAGAAAATGAAGATTTTTTAGAAACGAATGAAGACGATGAAGCTTTTTTAGAAGCAGATGAAGATGAGAATTTAGCTTATCTTCCTGTTTATGTTGAAACAGAAGATCGGGATTTAGCTTTAATGGCTGTTGCTTACGAAGCTTGTCAATGCACATACGTAACTTTCTCATCATCAATTGCAA
>JADEXV010000039.1 GCA_015206945.1 Nostocales cyanobacterium LEGE 12452
GTAGAGCTCTAGATTGCATTGTCCTGTCGATGGTTTAGTAATTTCTCTAATTGTCCGATACCTGGAAAGTAGACGACCCTTATTTATGAATTCACTATTTTGTTATTCTGTCAATGCGTAAGTCCTAGTATTTACTAAATCTTAGAAAGAATCATTTGGGCAGCAGCTTCATCGGTAATCAGCCCTGTAATTAACTTGCCATGCAGAGCAGCTAAAATCGCCTCCGCTTTTCTCACACCGCCTGCCACACCAATAATGAGTCGATGAGCTGGTTGTTCGAGGGCTACACTAGCAACCCGACTGTTTGTCCCCTCTTGCAGCAATACTCCACGATCGCTGTAAGCCCAACCTGCAATTTCTCCGACTGCTCCCAGTTCAATCAATTCAGCCACCTCATCGTCATTGATGAAGCCGTCTTGATGTAACGGAGCATTCCAGGCAATGTGACTAATTCCGACAAATGTTGCTTTGGCTTGCTCTGCAAGAGTTTTGACGGCGATAAACGATCGCTGAGTCTGCAAAAGTTCTCGTTCTTCAATGCTAGTCGCGACAACTGGAGTCGGCACTGGGTAAGCTTGGGAACCGACGCGATCGGATAAATGCATGACCACTTCGTGGCGACCTGCACGCCCAGAGTGGGACATGTTCCCAATAATTGAAACAATCTTATGCTGGGGTTGGTTCATTGAGGGTATTTGCTCCACCATTGCTCGCAACGTGCGACCAGAGGAAAATGCCAGTATGGTTGGGGTTTTAGCCATCAGGTAAGCCTCCAAGTAAGTGGCAGCACATACACCAATTCCGTATAATGTATCACCACTGCCTGCGTCAGTTGGTACGACTTCACAAAGTGACAGATAAAAGCGATCGCGTAATGACTCAGCCAGAGCAATGCATTCACTCAAAGGATGATCGAGTCGAAATTTAATTAATTTTTCACTTACTGCCAGTGCCACTAGGCGTTGTGCAGCTTGCCGGGACACATTGAGCTTTGCGGCAATTTCTTCTTGCGTATTGCCGGCAATGTAATAGAGCCAAGCAGCATGAGCAGCTAGGTCTAATTTGCGGGCACGATGGGGCGCATCGCGGCGCTCCAAAAAAGGTTCTCCCATATACCACCTGCAAAAGCTATGTATCTATCAAAGGCATGATTGAATTTGTTAGAGTATATGCCCAAAGATAGAATATTTTCTCAAATATATTTAAAATTCTATTCTCCCCCAGTAACCTCCAAATTAAACCCAGTAATGTAGCTTGCCTCTTCGCTCATCAGAAACGCTACCCCACTTGCCACCTCCTCCAAGCTTCCTAAACGCCGCATTGGGACTGAATTGATCATCTGTTGCTCAACCACTTTGGGATCGGCGTCAAAGTACTGGGAACCTACTGCTGCTTGCAATTCTGTTTGCCGCGTCCACATAAAACCAGGGCCGATCAACGCAGGTGAGAGTGCATTCACCCGAATGCCGTAAGGAGCCAAATCTTTTGCTGCTGTTTGAGTCATTCCAATCACCGCAAACTTGGAAGCAC
Source organism: Nostocales cyanobacterium LEGE 12452 (assembly GCA_015206945.1). Lineage (GTDB taxonomy): Bacteria > Cyanobacteriota > Cyanobacteriia > Cyanobacteriales > Nostocaceae > Nostoc. The sequence goes on from JADEXV010000039.1 coordinate 1,531, forward strand.
CATAAGCTAGCATATTTGGCGGCCCGGCTACGCCTGCATAACTCGCCATGTTAACGATCGCACCTCCACCTGCATCACGCAAGTGCTGTGCAGCCGCCTTGAGAATGTGGAAAACGCCGACAACGTTGATGTTAATCACCTTTTGAAAGTCGTCTTCAGGATATTCGTCTGTCTTGGCAAACACTCCTTGATAACCTGCGTTGTTAAATACATAGTCAATCCGCCCAAGCTGCTCTACAGCACCAGTAAAGGCTTTGGCAACATCATCAGCAGATGTCACATCACAGCGAAATGTGCCGACTGGAACGTTGTAGCTTTTTAGTTCCTCAGCCACATCTGCCATCTTCGGTTCATTCAAATCTAGTAGTGCTACACCTGCACCATTGGCGGCAAAACGCTGTGCAGTTGCCTTGCCAATATCTCCCGCACCGCCCGTAATTAGGATGGTTTTACCTGCAAACTGATAGGTTGCTTTCGCTGTCATAGTTTAAACCTCTTATTGAAGAATTGTTGCAAAACGTCGTCATTCAAATGAGATTGGTATGATTTCTATTATTGAGCTTTTGCCCAAAAATAGAGCATAAAATCAAAAATTTATTTGTTCGGTTTCTTTACTTTAAAGGAGTCATGCGATGCGTATCCCCCGCTTCGCTAAAGTGCTGGTTGCATTTCTCGCTGGAGTGATGCTGGTGCAACTTCTACACGCTTGTTCACCGCGATCGCAAGCCGCAGAGAAAACTAGACTGACGATCGCCACCGTTAATAATGGCGACATGGTGGTGATGCAAGGGCTTTCTCGCCAATTTGAGTCAGCTAATCCTGATATTCAACTCAGGTGGGTTGTGCTGGAAGAAAATGTGTTGCGCCAACGCACAACTACAGATGTTGCAAGCCAAGGTGGGCAGTTTGATGTCATGACGATCGGTTCTTATGAAACACCAATCTGGGCTAGGCGGGATTGGTTAAGACCCTTGGATCTAGGCGCAAACTATGATGTAAATGACCTGCTCAAACCTATACGCGAAGGACTTTCCAACGATGGCAAACTCTATGCCGTGCCATTTTATGGGGAAAGTTCCATGCTGTACTACCGAAAAGATTTGTTTGAGAAAGCCGGGATTACGGTTCCTCAACAGCCAACCTATCCCCAGATGAGAGAATGGGCAAGCAAAATCCATAATCCAGCAAATGGGGTTTATGGAGTTTGCCTGCGCGGAAAACCTGGTTGGGGTGAAAACATGGCATTTGTTTCCACATTAGTCAATACCTATGGTGGGCGATGGTTTGACATGAAGTGGCAACCGACAATTAATACTCCAGCTTGGAAAGAAGCGATCGGCTTTTATGTTGATTTGCTTAATAAATATGGACCACCAGGAGCCAGTTCCAATGGATTTAACGAGAATCTGGCGTTATTCTCGACAGGCAAATGTGGGATGTGGGTAGATGCAACCGTTGCTGCGGGATTGTTATCTAATCCGAAAGAATCCCAAGTTTATGATAAAGTTGGCTTTGCCCGTGCGCCAATTGAAAGATATCCCAACGGCTCAAATTGGCTTTGGGCTTGGGCGTTAGCGGTTCCTAAAACATCAAAATCACCCGAAGCCGCTCAAAAGTTCGTTGCTTGGGCAACATCAAAGGAATACATCCAACTGGTTGCCAAGGAAAATGGCTGGATTGCTGTACCACCAGGAACTCGAACTTCCACATATCAAAATCCCAACTATCAAAAAGCTGCACCCTTTGCTGAAATCGTGCTGGGAGCAATCCAATCTGCTGATGTTACCCGTCCATCCGCAGAACCAACTCCTTATAAGGGAGTTCAATACGTTGATATTCCAGAATTTCAAGCGATCGGTTCTTCCGTCGGGCAAACCTTAGCGGCGGCATTGACCAATCGGACTTCGGTAGAACAAGCGTTACAGCAATCGCAGAGATCGACTGAACGCTTCATGAAACACACAGGTTATATCGAGTGAAATCGGGCATGGGACATTGGGCACTTGTACTGAGCGACTTGTGCCGAGCGAAGCCGAGGTAAGTCGAAGTATTGGGCATGGGTAAAAAAAGCCAATGCTCAACTACAAAACATTCAGAATCCAAAATCTAAAATCTAAAATTCCTTTAGGTTATGTCTTCTTCATTAGCGGTAAAACCTCAACACGAAACGCCACCACCCACTAAGCAACGGACTACGCGGCAAGTGTCAACCTTACCTCTGGTTGCACCTTCGGTCGTTCTCCTACTGCTGTGGATGATTGTGCCTCTGGTGATGACCGTATGGTTTTCCTTTCAGCGGTATAACTTGCTGAATCCAGATGCACGCAGATTCATTGGGATTGAAAATTTCACATTCATCCTGAGTGACTCAGCTTTATGGACATCGATCGCCATCACAATAGTTTTGGTTGTTTCCGTTTTAGCCATCACAATTGGTCTGGGCACATTACTTGCAGTGCTATTTGACCAAGACTTTTATGGTCGTGGAGTGGCGCGGGTGCTGGCAATCTCGCCGTTTTTTGTGATGCCTACAGTTAGCGCCCTCATCTGGAAAAATATGCTGATGCACCCAGTAAATGGGTTGTTCGCGCAAATTACCAGAGGCTTGGGTTTAGGCGCAATTGATTGGTTTGCCAGCGTTCCTCTGCTGGCAATCATCATGATTGTTTCCTGGGAATGGCTTCCCTTTGCTTTGCTGATTTTATTGACTGCAATTCAGTCACTCGATCGCGATCAGTTAGAAGCAGCCCGGATGGATGGGGCAAATGCGATCGCTCTATTTCGGTTCGTCATGCTGCCCCATCTGAGCCGCGCCATTTCTGTGGTTGCCATGATCGAGACAATTTTCTTCCTGACCATTTTTGCCGAAATCTTTGTCACTACAGGCGGCGGGCCGGGACTTGCAACAACTAACCTTGCCTATTACATCTTCTTAAAAGCCTTGCTGGAATTTGATGTCGGCGGTGCTTCAGCAGGTGGATTAATTGCCGTAATTCTTGCCAACATCGTGGCAATCTTTTTGATGCGTAGTGTTGCTCGTAATTTGGATACCTAACATGGCACGTAAAACCTCAAAGATTTGGCTATGGACATTGCTCGGCTGGCTTGCCGCTTGCATCTTGTTTTTCCCAATTTTTTGGATGTTTATCACCAGTTTCAAAACGGAAGTCGCAGCAGTTTCAACTCCCCCGCAGTTATTTTTCCGCCCGACATTGGAGAACTATGTTGCGATCCAAGACCGGGCAAATTATTTCAATTATGCGTTTAACAGCGTAGCAATTTCCCTCGGAGCGACTATACTCGCGCTGTTGCTTGCTGTACCTGCTGCCTACGCAATGGCGTTCTTCCCAACGAAACGCACCAAGGGCACTTTACTGTGGATGCTGTCCACCAAAATGCTGCCACCCGTTGGCGTACTAGTGCCGATCTACATTTTGTGTCGCAACGCCGGGTTGCTGGATACTCGCATCGGTTTGATTATCATTTATACCTTGATTAATTTGCCAATCGTCGTTTGGATGATTTACAGCTTCTTCAAGGAAGTTCCCAGAGAAATTCTCGAAGCCGATCGCATGGATGGAGCAACCACTCAGCAAGAACTTGTGCATGTGTTGTTGCCATTGGCAGTGCCCGGAATTGCATCCACTGCATTGCTTTCGATTATTTTGTCCTGGAACGAAGCATTTTGGAGCTTGAACTTAACAACAGCAGATGCAGCGCCACTTACAGCCTTTATTGCTTCATTTTCCAGCCCTCAAGGATTATTTTGGGCAAAACTTTCGGCAGCATCAACACTGGCGATCGCACCAATCCTCATTTTCGGTTGGTTAAGTCAACGGCAATTAGTTCGGGGTCTGACTTTTGGCGCAGTGAAGTAGAAGGCAGACATTCTTACAGCTTTGCGTAAAATCGTGGCGAATTGAGGGTTGAGATTTAAACGCAAAGGGGCGCAGAGGTAAGCGCAAAGGTACGCAGAGAATTTGCTACGAATTAGTTAAATTTTGCACTCTTCTCTGTGTGACAAAAAACTTAAACCCATTAATGGAAACATTTTATGTCAACAGTTGCTTTAAGAAATATCCATAAAACCTACGCCGACACAGAGATCATCAAAGGCATTGATCTTGATGTGAACGATCGCGAGTTTGTCGTCTTCGTCGGCCCCTCCGGTTGCGGAAAATCAACCTTACTGCGTATGATTGCTGGACTTGAGGAAATTTCCTCCGGCGATTTATTTATTGATGGGCAGAAAGTCAATGATATACCTCCCGATAAACGCGGTTTGGCAATGGTGTTTCAAACCTACGCCTTATATCCTCACATGACCGTGGCGGAGAATATGGCGTTTAGCCTCCGGCTTGCGGGTATGCAAAAAGCCCAGCGTTATGAAAGGGCGCGTGAAGTTGCTCGCATCCTACAGCTGGAGCCGCTTTTGAACCGGAAGCCCAAAGAACTATCGGGAGGACAACGCCAACGGGTGGCGATCGGTCGTGCTTTGGTGCGTAATCCCAAAGTATTTTTGTTTGATGAGCCGTTGTCTAACCTAGATGCTTCTTTACGGGTGCAAATGCGGATTGAGCTTGCCGGTTTACACGACAGCTTGCAAGCTACGATGATTTACGTCACCCATGACCAAGTTGAAGCAATGACCCTGGCTGACAAAATTGTGGTGTTGCAAGGCGGCATTATCGAACAAGTCGGTTCTCCTCTAGAACTGTACCACCATCCCCGCAATCTATTCGTCGCCGGATTTATTGGTTCACCGAAAATGAACTTTATCTCGGTAACAGTGTCAGCCGTTAGTGACTCTGGAACAACAGTTAGACTTCCTGGTGACGCAACTGTAATGATTCCAGTGAAGCCTAAAACCCTGTCGGTTGGCGATCGCGCAACATTAGGAATTCGTCCCGAACATCTGCTGCTCGATCGCAATAACCCAAGCTTGAATGGCGAAGTATTAGTTGTAGAACGATTAGGCGGAGAAACCTATCTCTACATCAAGATTGCGGGTGGTGAAACCATAGTTATGCAAACAGACGGAGATAATCCTGCCCAATTGCACGATTTCGTTCCTATCTATATTAATGGTGAACTTTGCCATTTGTTCGATCAAAGCGGTCAAACCATTCCCAAAGCTCATCGTCACCATCTAACTCTGAATGAATCCCATGAACAGCAATATCAGCACAGAATCGGCAATCAAGCTGAATGAAGCATCTCTGTCTCGTTTAGGAAATAACGTTCGCGTACCCAATTACAATCGCCATCAAATCACTAATGGTATTGTCCATATTGGTGTGGGTGGGTTCCATCGGGCACATCAGGCGTTATACCTAGATAATTACTTTCATCAAAATCCCGATAGCGAGTGGGGAATCTGCGGAGTTGGGCTACTGGAATTCGACAAACGAATGCGGGATGCACTGAATTCGCAAGATTGTTTGTATACCTTAGTGGAAAAGTCACCAGCAGGCGATCGCGCTCGTGTGATTGGGGCAATTACAAAATATCTGTTTGCCCCAGATAACCGCCAAGCAGTGATTGACACCTTAGCAGATCCCAAATGCCGCATCGTCACCCTCACCATTACCGAAGGAGGCTACTACTATATTGAAGGTAGCGGTGAATTTGATACCAATCACCCAACAATTCAGTACGATTTGCAGCATCCTAATGAACCAATTGGAGTATATGGTTTTTTGACAGCAGCCCTTGATCGCCGCCGTCAACAGGGAATAGCACCGTTTACGGTGTTGTCCTGCGACAACTTGCAAGGTAACGGCAACATTGCCCGCAAAATGTTAACCGCATTTGCCCAAATGCAAAACCCGGAATTGGGGCATTGGGTTGCCGAACAAGTAGCCTTTCCTAACTGCATGGTCGATCGCATTACCCCCGCCACCACCCCAGTAGATATCAAAATGGTGGCGGAACAATTCAACATTGATGATGCCTTTCCAGTTGTTGCTGAACCGTTTCTTCAGTGGGTAGTCGAAGATAATTTCAGTGCAGGTAGACCAAATTGGGAATCCGTTGGCGTTCAGATGACTAGCGATGTTCATCCCTACGAGATGATGAAAATCCGGCTACTCAACGCCAGTCACTTGCTAATAGGCTATCTCGGTTCCTTAGCAGGTTATACATACGTTCATGAAGTCATGGCAGATCCATTGATTCGCCAAGCCGTTGATAATTTGATGGCAGAAGTTACGCCCACACTCCAACCTGTACCGGGGATTGATTTAGATAATTACAAAAAAACTTTAGTTGAACGCTTTGCCAATCCTAAGATTCGAGATCAACTGCCGCGTCTTTGCTTGAATAGCTCCGCCAAAATGCCAAAATTTGTTTTAGGCTCAGTCCGTGACGCTTTGCACCAAGGAAAGGCGATTGATTACATGAGCCTCACCGTTGCAGCTTGGTTCCGTTACCTCAACGGACAGGATGACCAAGGTAACGCCATTGCCATCGATGATCCAATAGGAGGTACTCTGACTCAACTAGCTCGTACCAGTGGCTCTGATGCCAAACCATTGCTTAACCTCACCGAGATTTTTGGCGATTTATCGCAGTCACCGCTTTTTGTTGATGCAGTTACGAACCATTTACACCGATTGTATGAGTTTGGAGCGAAAGAAACATTAGTCAAATTCTGACAGAAAGGTAAAAGCCCTCAATCATTTGCCCAAAATTTAAAATATTTTGGGCTATTTTATTTGTTTTTTTGGCATTACATAATAAGGTCTGAACAAAGGGTACTGAAACATTAATTTTCCAATTTCTTGCTGCTCCTTAACCTGTCCGATTTTTATCCACCACAGCATAATAAGTTTTTCTTTCTGGTTTCCCAAGTTAACTGTTTGTAGACGTTTTTTGAGTTCTTCTTCGCTCTCTGCGATTTCAATCTTAAAAGGGCGGCTCATGGTTATTTTAATTTATCGAGTTTGTTTTCTCAATTATATGCAGCTTCATATAAAATTGGGATAAGTGGATTAACTACCCACCCACCCTATTTGGGAGAGTGTACTTTATTAATTTGTAATCCGTTGTCAGTAATATAAAGCTTATAAAATTAGCCTTATACTAATTCTGTGTAAACTTTTTACTTACTACAGGTATACTACCTTGATAATAGCCCTGAAGTTGCTGTTAAATCTACACCAAATTTTCACAGTAAAAATAACTATTTACACATAAAATTTATAATGTATTCATAAAAATAACAGAATCTTAAGAGTAGAAAAAACTAGGAGCAAATGCCGAATAATGATGATACATACGTATTGTATAGAAATCGTAAATTGTTTTTGAAAAAATCTGTCAAGTTATTGTAGGGTGTGTTAGCAACATGTAGCACATCTTACATAAATTTCAAAATTCAAATATTAATCTGTCGATAAGATATTACAAACTAATTTCAAAAGAAATGAAAACAAGTTATTCGATGCAAAATATGTTTGTGTATGTATTGACGTAAATTACTTGAATTTTATAAAACAAAATGGTAAAACATCGTTATATTGTTCAACTCACAGATTAACCAAAAGGAAACAACAAAGGGCTTGTTTTATTTACTGAAATAATTAGTTTCACCTTGTAAAACTAATTTGAATTCAGAATTAGACAATTATTCCATTTCACTCAAGCTTATGCAACTCTATACAACTCGTGAAATCGAACAACTCCAACAACATGAAGACCTTTCTGCCTTAATTGAAATTATGGAGTGGGTGAAAAACTTTTTAGGAAGGTCTCATCCTAACTTAGGTAGACCCGGCGCAGTTTGCCCCTTTGTACCTTACTCTCTCAAATCAAATAGTATTCGTCTAGCAGTTATTCACACAAAAGATTTGTATCCAGAACAATTAGAAGAGATTGTTGGACGCTATCGAGATATATTTCTGCAAATAGATGTTGAAGAGCAGGAATTAGCAATTAATAAAGCTTTTTTACTTATTTTTCCTGACATCCATATAGAAGACGCTTCTAAGATAATAGATAGTGTCCAACAAAAACTTAAACCTTTGTTTGTTGAGTCAGGACTGATGATAGGAGAATTTCATAAACGTAATCAAAGTCCTGGTCTGCACAACCCAAACTTTCGTCCACTTCGTAGCCCTATCCCCCTGTTGGCTATCCGGTTCATGGTTGAAGCTGACCTCCCTTTTCTTCAGAATCCAGCCGATCCATACTTACGTATTCGGTATTTAGAAGCTTATTTAAAGAATTTTGAGCATAAATTTACAGATGAAACAAAGTTTAAAAATGCTCATCAAGCATTGGCTTTAGCAAAAGAACAAATTAAACAAGGAAATTTGGTAAGTTCTTATATATAACAAATGTTTGAATTGAGTGCTAGTGATTGAACATAGGTCTGGAGGATTAACAGTCTTTTCAATTCACTGCACCTTGAAATAGATGGTATACAAATGACGAATTTACTGCTAATTGCAATTGTTTAGTGCAGATAGCATTAAATTGTCATCAGCATGTAAATTATCGTACGACAGTAGAAGCGATCGCTATCAATGTCAATACTTCAAAAACTTAACTCTGATTTGTAATAATTGCAGACATTTTTGTGAAGAGATTTAGGATTGCCATATTATTTGTGATATAAAAAAGCAAATAATTTGGTAAATAAAATGGCGAAAGAAATAGAGCGTAAATATTTAGTGAGGGGAGATAGCTGGAGAGGATTAGCTGAAGGTAGTATATATAGTCAAGGATACATTGCTACAGAAGACAAAGCAACTGTACGTATACGTATAGTGGGTGAAAAAAGTTATTTGACCATTAAAGGCCCCAATATTAAATATTCGAGATTAGAGTTTGAATATCCTATTCCTGTTAAAGATGCTCAAGAAATACTTGAGACATTATGTCAACGTCCCTTTATAGAAAAAACCAGATATAAAGTAGAGTCGGGTGGTTTGATTTGGGAAATAGATGAGTTTGATGGTGTTAATAAAGGACTGATATTAGCAGAAGTTGAACTCAGTGATGAAAATCAGCAATTTGAATTACCAACCTGGATTGGGCAAGAAGTTTCTGATGACTCCAGATACTTTAACAGCAATTTAGTAAAATACCCTTTTTCACAATGGTAATAGCCTGATTCTGACTCCTGTTAGCGGATAACTAAGGTTTAGCTCATTCTGACTTCTTCTTCAACAAATATTGATTTTAACTGCTTCTTGACAACAGGATGCTTATTTTGTTGCGTAATTGATTCCTTGGGAGTCTCATTAGGAAATACCGTATCTACGGACGTGTAATTACTTGGTTAGCAAATCAAGAAAGTATAAAAACTCTAGTATATTTTCGCCTATCAATTCAGCATTAGCCCCAATAGGATGTAGCGGAATACATATCACTCGCCAGATTAACAGGTGCGTTCTTAGCTAAATGACCATTAAGAAACCTTTGCTAATCAAGCAACCGGAAGTTGGAAAGTTTATCCGTGAACTTCGTGGCACAACTAGTCTTACCCAAGAACAGTTTGCAGCATCTTTAGGTATAACTTATTCGACGGTAAACCGTTGGGAGAAAGGACATGCCAAGCCTTCATCTCTATCTATGCAAAAGATTGAGGGAATGTTAAAGCAGATGGGTGAACTGGGGCAGAAAGTCTCGGTGAAGTATTTGTCGAATTAGAAAGCAGGCTGAGAGGCAAATTAATTGAAATTACTTTCCCCCAATTAACAGGTTATCGCTACGACATAACCACAAACAACTCAATTCTAATTTTACCGATGTTTGCAGATATGCATATTTTGCGGATTACTCAACCTTTGAGTTTGAGTTTACCGTAGCCGATATTTTCTGCATTTTTGAAGACGAGTTTAGCTTAAAAACGCGCAAAAACTCCCAAAATTCTTTTCTTAATTGAGCGCCAATATTTTTCAGTACACTTTATCTGAACTGTACAATGTTTGATTATTCTACCCCCGCTTTAGCTACATATCTTAATATCTCTTCGCCAAGAGCAGCTTGCACTAACGGCAGCAAAGTTGCGGTCATCAATACTGAAGGTGTATGGGAAATAGAAGCTAATGGGACGAAAAAACTAATCCCAAACTCTAATTACGATGCTCGTGACATTGTAGCAATTGACGGCAAAACTTATGTCTTAGCTGTTCCAACAGGACTAGTAAAAATAAAAAGTGACGGAAGTAGGCAAAAAATAGTTAGCAACACAGCTAATTCAAAGGCACGGGTGAAATTTTTGCAAAATTGGATTATTCACCAGTCTGCAAATACTCTATCAATTTATGACAAAAACCTCAACTTTAAAGCCAAACAGAGTTATGGCGTAACTGAGGTAATGGATTTTGAGTATAAAAACGGCTATCTCTACACTAGTGGCTACCAGCAACAAAAGAGGTTAGGTATTCCCGTCCAGATAGCTTTTCTTTACCGAATGGTTTTCGACGGAGCGAAAATATTTGCTTTGGCAAATTTAGCAGGAAATAACCAAGGTAAGCTTTGGGGCTACAATTCTGCCGATCTTGGTCACGACATGGCAGACACAAGACTTAACCGATTACATATTTTTGAAGATAAGCTTTATGTCCTCGGTTCAGTTTATGGGGGTAACTCAATCTACAGGTGGAATGGCAAAGACTTATTAACAAAGACTTTGATCACCACAGATACTTATACCAATGCTGCACAGACTCGTGACGAAACAAAGGTTTATATAGGAACTGTTAATCTGACTAATTTTACTGTCGAGCGTGGACAGTTAAGTGTTCCAAGAAGGCCTACAACTGCGGGGATGGGAGACGGCGGTAGCAATTTCCCTAAAACTATTTACTCAGATGGCAGTAAAATTTTTGTGGGTTCCTCTGCTGCTTATGCGATCGCCAATAGAGATAATCAAACCTTCATGGGTAAACCTATCTCGGCTTACCGTGGAGATGCGTCTTTTTTAGTCGTCTCCAAAAACCTAATGACTCGCCACGCTTGGGTAACACCGGGAAATGGTGAAGTACTGCTATTTACTGATAAGTTTGCAGTGATCAAAACAGATAATAAAATAAATGACTTGGCTACAAATGTAGGAACTGCCCAAAAATTACCAACAAATACTTATTTCGTTAAGTTTTAATTGAGCAACGAGATGATCTACAATCTCGTTGCTCAGTTCTTTTGTGCAGAAAACTATAAGCAAGATTAATTATTAGTTTTGTTCGCGTAAACTATACGCGAACACTTTTTTGTCTAAAGTCTAATACGTAGTTGACATAACTATAATATGCATAGCAGGCTTGTTAAGCTAAAAGTTTTGCCCTGTCTCATCTAACTCCTATTCGACGCAGAACTTGTTATTTTAGTCATTGAGGACAAGTATAGTTCTTGTCCTTTACTTTTTTGAGAAAGTTTTCACTATAGACTGAATTTTATTAAAGAGTAATATCAATAAATTTTAATAGCCTCTTGTTTTTTTGGGCAATCTATGCAAATCTCATAAATATTATAATACGGTAAATCGGTCAACATGATGTAGTTTAGCATAAAATTAGGTGGGTTAGCCAATAAACTGGTCAAGGGGCAAGAGTGGTACTCGTAGATAAAAACTACTGCGGTACGAGTGGAGCAACAGTACCTTCTGGTACTGTTCCTAATCGGCGCGCGACAACAAGCTCATAATTATATGCGCTTGATGCGTAATCTCCCCAGCTTGCGAGAGGGAGTTAGAGTGAGGACATTTGATTTATGCAAGAAGTCTATTTTGCAAGCTGCTAGTAAGGCAATCTTGTTAATTCCTGACCCTGATTTACATTTAATTCTGAGTATAAAAGTTGGTAATGATGCTTATGCGATCGCCTTTTTTCAACGGATTATTGCCCTCACAGGACGCGATTCCATCGACAATATCCGTAATAAAAAGTTACTTAACGATGCACAAGTTGGAGATTTTCTTAACAACCAGCATTAAAGGCAAATAGTACCTGTATTTTAAAGATAGCGAAAGAATGAAGAATGACAATTTTGTTACTTTTTCTTTCCTAAATTAGGAGTTACTAAACTTAAAATTGAGCATTCATGGAGGTCAGATGATGTTTTCTGGAAAAATTGAAAAAGAATTATTTAGTGAAGAAATCTGGTCAATTTGGCAAACAACTAAATTACCAGATCATCTACAGTTATTAGTGGATCAAGAACTGGGAAAACGCGATATCTGGGAATTGCAGTCTCAAAAGCCTGAGAATCAATCTATTTATCCAAATCTCTATGATGACTCTAGTCATTCAACAAATATTTAACAAAAGAGGCAGTTCTTGCGTAGGGCAGAAGGCTGGAGGAATACTACCCTACTCAAGAACTACTGTGATACCTACGACGCTAAATTAGGCGCTGAGAGTAAGGGTTTAAGTCTCTCAGCAAAGTTTGAATTTGCTGGGAGATTATAAAGTGGTGGGTCTAAATTCCCCACTGATTGCATTCTAAATTTTGACTTCTCTATTTAATTAATGCAAAATAATGCAAAATCGAATTCATGCTGCAAATCCCTCCCCAATTTCTTTTACCTAGCAAGAGAAGGAATCAATATTAATGGCACATCTGTTTGAACCATTCAAAATTCGTGAAGTTGTTTTTCGCAACCGCATCGCCGTTTCACCGATGTGTCAATATTCCAGTACAAATGGATATGCTAATGATTGGCACGTTATTCATCTAGCTTCTCGCGCAGTTGGCGGTGCAGGTATAGTGTTCACAGAAGCAGCGGCTGTGGAGCCGCGTGGGCGGATTAGCCCGCAAGATTTGGGAATTTGGTCAGATTCACATATCGAAACTTTAGCCAAAGCTGTGGCATTAATTCATAACTTTGGTGCTGTTGCAGGTATTCAACTTGCTCATGCAGGTAGAAAAGCCAGCACTGCCAAACCGAGTAAGGGAGGAAAAGCACTAGATGAATCTCAGGAAGGTTGGCGTCCCTTAGTTTCGAGTAGTGCGATCGCTTTTAGTAAAGATAGCCCAGTTCCAGAAGCCCTCAGTATTGAGGGAATTCAAGAAATTATTGACGCCTTTGCTCAAGCTGCCAAACGTTCTCTAGAAGCTGGTTTCAAGATAGTGGAAATCCATGCTGCTCACGGTTATCTACTGCACCAATTTCTCTCGCCTCTTTCTAACCACCGTCAAGATGATTATGGTGGCAGCTTTGAAAACCGGACTCGTCTGCTCAGAGAAGTAATTCAAGCAGTCCGAGAGGTTTGGCCTCAAACACATCCACTTTGGGTACGCATCTCCGCCACCGATTGGGTAGACAATGGCTGGGACATTGAGCAAAGTATTGCTTTAAGCGACAAACTCAAGTCTTTAGAAGTTGATCTCATTGACAATTCATCAGGCGGTATCATACCGGGTGTTCATATCCCAATTAAACCTGGTTATCAGACTCAGTTTGCTGAACGCATCCGCCGCGAAGCTAATATTCATACGGGAGCCGTGGGTTTAATTACATCCCCTGAACAAGCTGACGAGATTATTCGTACAGAAGTCGCTGATATAGTGCTGTTAGGACGTGAACTACTCCGCAATCCTTACTGGCCACATCTGGCAGCGAAACAACTGGGACACGATAAACTTTGGCCTATTCAATACGATCGCGCTTGGGTGTGATGTCAACTGGGTTTAACCCGAATGGCACTAAGATAAGGGCAAATCGATTATCCATAAGGCTTTTGGGTGTGGGGTGTCGAGTGTAGTGAGGAAGAAGTTAATTAATGTCAGTACAAGTTTTCTACTTTTCTTAATTTTTTCCTACACCCGACACCCTACCCCCGACACTCTGTCCTGGCAAAGGTTTCATCTTTTCTTAGAAGAGGGATAACCCAAGCGTATTGCATCTCACAACTCAACGATAAAACTATCTCGTAGATGAAAGTCAGCCTCCGCGCCTTTATGAGTTAACGCCCAGTAAGTAATCTCGCCGTCTCTGTAGTTAATAACTGTAGTAATGGCAACTTCAATTTTTTGTTTTGCTGAGACAATTTTATCCAAATCAACATTTAAAGCCAGTGCTAAACCATCGCCTTGATTCTGAATATTAAATGGTAGCTTTTCAAAAGCTGTTTCCTCTTGCATTCCTTGACGGTATCCATCAAAGCGATAGACATTCCAGTGCCCGGCGGGGGAGAGGTTGAATTCCCAATAACGTTGAGAATCTTTGATACCAAGGAAGAATTCAAAGCAGGTATCTTCCCAAAGTTCATGCTTGCGTGATGGTGCATTTGATTTTGGAGCAATTGCAATTTCTTTTAAATCGCCTCCAAGGTTGTAGGAGATAGTAATTTGATTAGCATTTCGAGAGATATTGCTTGTAATTTTCAAATGAGCAAAAGACTCGGTGCAAGGGAAGGGTTGCAGGGAAAATGTCTGCTTGTTCATTTCATATCTTGGATAATTTTGCGAATCTGCGTTTCTTGAGATTCAATACTTTCAGTCAGCTTAAACTGGACGATCGCTCTTGCTAAATTATGTTCTGGGTGCTTAACTTTGAAGTAGACATTCCCTGCTAAATAATCAGCAAAAAATCTCAGTCCTAGTTCAAAAGTAATTAGACGAATTGCATCATATATGTATGCATAGTCATTCTCGGTCAGAAATGCCTTAGCTACAGCGAGATAACCCTGGAGGATTTCCTGACACAGATCGGTATCGAAATAAATACTTTCCCAATTCTCTGTTTCTTCGCCAGCAGGATTGCAACCCGATCGCAAGCAATCACCAATATCATAATGTACCAAACCGGGTTTAACTGTGTCCAGGTCGATGACGCTGACGGCTTGCTGGGTAACAATGTCGAACATAACGTTGTTGATTTTGGGATCGCCATGCATCAGACGCAGGGGTAGCTTGCCTTCAGCTTTAGCATTTTCTAGGATATGTGCAAAGGTTTGGCGATCGCTAACAAACTGTAAGCAATAATTAACTTCCGAAGATTGATGCACACTAGTTTTCGGCAAAACTTCCTCGTAATGCTGGAGATAAAACGGTGTAATATGAAACCCTTCGAGGGTGTCAGCAAGTTTTTCTGCTGGCAAATCGCTGATTAGATTGTGGAACATCCCCAAGGCATAACCGATCTCTTTCGCGTGGGAGCGATCGCGCATACTATCAAAAGACTGGGAGCCTTCAATAAAGCTGATTGCCCGCCAAAATGAGCCATCTGCATCCTTCCAGTGGTCTTGAGCGTTTTCAGTCAACAGTACGCGTGGCACTTCCCAGCGACGATTAAGGGGCATATCCTGCAACCTTTTTTGAACGTGTTCAGTTAAGGTACGCATATTCTGCATAATCAGTTGTGGCTGACGAAACACTTGCGTGTTAATGCGTTGCAGGACAAAATGTTGTTCCTTTGAGAAATCTTGAGTTGCTAAAAAAGTGTCATTTATATTACCACTGCCAAATGGTTTAACGCCTGTAACCTTTCCGTGTTGGGCGAATTGGTTAGCGATCGCCACTAGATTTCGGGTATCCTGTGTATTAAATTCTTCTATCATCTGTTTCATCTCTACTACTCCTCACGTACTTTGCACGAAAGCAATAGGGGATATCGTAGCGCAAGAGTCAAGATAATTCGTAATTCGTAATTCGTAATACTTCTCTACAAGAGGCTGCGCCAACGACTACGCGGTAGTTGAATCTCGACTTCGCTCGATTTCCGCGCAGCGATGCACTGAGCTTGTCGAAGTGTCTAAACTCAGGACAAGCTCAGTACAAGTTTGTAATTCGTAATTGATTAACGAGATGTCAATTATGAATTTTTAAAAGTACTAGAGCAATCCTGAATTCATTCGTGAAAAACAAGATTCCCGACTTTTCAAAAAAGTCGGGGATCTGCGGATTGCAATTCTCGTCAACCCCGTGCTAATTCAACAGTTAGGAAATCTCATCGCTATCAACCCACTCGTCATAAGATGAGTCATAACCAACGTAGTGAAGAAAGTATTGCTGACCTTGGATTTGCTCAATCGTTGCGGAATACCAAGCCTCTTGGTCATCATCCCAACATTTTACCTTTTGACCTACTGCATATCCATTTTCATCAGTGGAGCGAAGATCGCGAGTCCGAATGTCATCTTCGCCTACCCACTCGTCGTAAGATGAACCATAACCAAGGTAATGAACAAAGAACTGGTCATCTTCGATTTTCTCAATAGTTCCTTGATACCAATCCTCGTCATCATTATCCCAAACTTCTACTGTTTTGCTGACTTCATACTGAGTCTTATCTGATTTATCTGATTTAACGGCAGATGAGACATCTTGAATCGGCTTTTGTTCCTCTTGTTTGATTTCCTCTTTTACTAAAGTGTATGCTTCCAAAATCAAACTGCGAGCGACAGTTTGAATTCCTGTATGCTCGTAGTAATTGGTAGTTTGATCTAAAAATGCTGCAACCAAATCTAAATTATCATCAGCAATCTGAATAAAATTACCCAAATTACTAGAAATTGATTGCGGGGTTATGCCTGTTTTGGATACTAAATTATTCATCCAGCCTTGTACGGAGTTGAAACCCTGACTGATAAAACCAACTTTATCAGAAGGATTGCTGCCTGGAAGAAAGTTATTAACGGCTAAGAAAACCGGATTTTGAGTTATTGCATTAGCATCAGTACCACTAATAACTCCGTGAATTTTGCTGAGGAAGTCAGGGCCCAAGGGCAGAATTCCATCTAGACAAACTAAAGCTACCATCCGCATTAGGGATGCATTTTGATAGTTGTTAGTCAGGGAATTAGCAAACTCTTGGGGATTAGGTTGAGGAATACCGTTTAGTTTACAAAAGGCGATGATTTCGACAGCAATCTTCAATACCAAGTCAATGGATTGAGTGACATCAGCTTTGGGAGTAATGTTGCCTAAAAAAGAGAGAAAGCCGATTTTTTCACTAACTTTATTCGCTAAAGCCGCCGCTGCCATCGCTGTGTCTGCCTTATCAATTGTTTGATAAAGTTTGATGGCAAACTGGTAGCCTTTTTGAGGATCTATGTATAAACTAGCAGCGCGATCGCGGATTTTCTGAATTACCTTAGCATCGGTTTCTCCAGTAATGGTGCGGATATTATTATCAAACCCCGTCAAATTGCTCCATTCACCTGGTGCTACATAATCAAGAGCCTTTAAAACTTTGACAGTAATATTGTCAGTCGGTAACTCGTCAACCAACTGAATAATTGATTTATCCATCAGCCGATCCTCAAAACTCCAGATATTGTTACAACACAGTTCAAAGCAGCCCACATTTAGCCCTGGGCAATTGCTGAACCGTATTTATAGAGTTCCCCAACCTGACCAAAAAATAACGATGTTAGTAACAGACGCTACACCTAAAGATATTGCACAGGCGATCGCATCCCTGGCAAATATTTATTGTTGAAGTACAGCAGTACTGTGCCTCAAAAGCTTATTCTATGTAAGGAAAGATGCTGTAACACAAGTCTGTTTCTCATAACGTCAAGGCGGAAGCCGCTACAGGGAAGACGGAAGCCACTACAGGGAAGACGGAAGCCACTACAGGGAAGGCGGAAGCCACTACAGGGAAGACGGAAGTCGCTACAGGGAAGACGGAAGCCGCTACAGGGAAGACGGAAGTCGCTACAGGAAAGACGGAAGCCACTACAGGGAAGACGGAAGTCGCTACAGGGAAGACGGAAGTCGCTACAGGGAAGACGGAAGCTGCTACAGGGAAGGCGGAAGTCGCTACAGGGAAAAATATTTTTATCTTTGCTCGGTAATATGTTGTTATTTAACAGAGCATTAAAAATACCCACTCTAACCCTCCCCTTGCAAAGGCTACGGTGTACACACAAGTAGACCCAGAGCGAGTTTCCAACCAAAAAAGGTAGATTCAAATTGCTCAAGTCCACGAATCAAAGTAGTAATTCCCGGAGGTTTTTGAGACTTGTAACCCTACAGTGTATACACAAAGTACTAGTAAACTACTAACAGAAGGGATTGTAGAGGAGAAGAGGTAGTGGGCAATCCCATACAAATACACGCTATTGAATAAATAGAAAAAGCGCTAGAAGAGATTCGGATAGAATTTTTAGATTTTCTATAGTTTCTCAAAGCTAAAGAACAAAAAGATGATATTGCTTTAATTTTTAATAGTAAATTTCCCGTCTTTCAATAATGCAATACTTCACAAGCAATCTGCACTTCACAAGCAATCTGCATAATTTATGTTAAATGATATGTAGTATTAACATACATATTTGCACTAAAAACTTTGCAGGGTAAGAACATGGCTCAAATACTATGCCTTTTACACAAAAGTTTGAGGAGTACTCTTATCAGTTGCATGACCTTGAGCTTACTGTTATTGATGCCTACAGCAGTCTTAGCTGACAATAAAAACAATGATTCTGACGACCCTCCACCGCAGACTAGAGGAACTTCAGGCGGTTCTAGGGGATGCGAGACTCAAACAGAAGCATCGTTAACTACTATTCCAGATATCATCTTGCTTGCGCCTAAGCAAAGTTACGGTCAAAGTTCGGTCAATAATCCTACATTCGCTTGGTATGTGAAAGATACTAGTTCTTTGCAAATGGAGTTCCGCCTTTATGAGTATGACAAAACTAACAAACAATCTAGGTTGATTAAAGAGATTAAAGATAAAACTTTTAAAAGTTCTCCAGGAATTATGGTTTTATCTATGCCTAGTTTAGAATTGTCAGTTGGTCGGAGATACCTTTGGCAAGTCGAATTGGTCTGCGATGCTAATCGTCCTTCAGGTAATCCATTTGCGATCGCGGCGATGAAAGTAGTTTCAACTCCACCGGATTTGATAAAGCAGATATCCCAGAGCAATGATGTTTTAATCAAAGCAAATCTGTATAACCAAGCTGATTTGTGGTATAACACTTTAAATATTGCTTTAATTTCAAAGGATGAGCCGACTCTTAGAGAGTTAAGAAAGTCTCTTCTAGAACAGGTAGCAAATGAAACAAAACCAGAATTAAGAGAACAAATTAAAGCAGCACTGATAAATAGTAAAATACACCCATTGCAGCGCTAGGAGAGACGAGTTTTTATAAGGGTATTACTGGTACCAATTCGACGTAATCATACACTTAAGTTTTATTAAATTTAGAGATCAAAGCCAGTTACCAATGAGAATGAATGGTGCCCAATATCCGGGATGACTTTCAAGTTGCTGCTGATGCGTTTGCAACCAAGCTATTTGAGCCGCCTGTAAAGCTTTGGCTTTACTCATTCCGCTATGCCAGCTTTGATAAAATTTCGCTATCAATTGTGCTGTTGCTGCATCATCAACTTTCCAAAGAGTTGCTATGGCGCTTTGAGATCCGGCTTGTATTGCAATACCAGCTAGGCCTAAAGTTTGGCGATCGCTACCTACTGCTGTTTCACAGGCTGTCAAAGTTAATAACTCAATCGGTTGATTTTGAGCGCGAGTATTGTTAATAAGTTCATAAAGGTCATTTAATGTCAGTTTTTCATTGTAAGTTTCGGTGGTAAGTGATTTTTGAGTATTTGCTGCAATTTTTTTTCCAGTTACTAAAAACGTTTCTTTATCGTCAATACCAAACTTGCCATGAGTTGCCAAGTGAATTATGGGATAAGTATTTTCTTTTAACTCTTTTTGCAAGCGCTCAAGTGTAAAGTCTTGATCTAGTAGTCCCTTGCTTTTTGGTAAACTCGTTGTAATCTTTTTCAGTTCAGATTCTACTTGTGTAAGCGGCTCAAAAAATTTGTCACCTGCATCTGTTTCGACGGTAGCTGGTTGTGTCAAGCCAAAAGCTAATACCTTTAATTTTTTCGGGTTCGATTCTTGAGGGTTTGTCAGAGTCAATGCTGGAGCAAAGGCGATCGCATACTTTTCAATCAGGAATTGTTTACCATCAAACAGTGCAGCTATTGGGATACTCCGAAGAATTCCGTCTTGAATAAACACTAAAGTTTCAATTTTATTTTTTTCTAAATCGCTAAGAAAAGGACGAATAAACCAGTCATATACTTGTTGCGCTCTGGCTTGATAAGTGTTTTCCAAGTCCGAGCGTTTTTCTAATTTGATGCGTAGGTCATTGATAATATCTCTAACGTCTTGACTTTTAACAGGTATCCAAGAAAGTTTTGACTTAATTTTTTGCTCACCATCAGCTAAGGTGAGAATGATTGCAAGGCGTTCTTTTAAAAGAATCGAACTCAAGACAGCAGTGTTTTTACCAACGAGTGCCACCGGTTTCTGAATAAGTGCTAAATCACAATTATTCCCTAAATAATTTTGTAGTTCTGCTAACCTTAACTCATCTACTAGTGGAAGTACCGACTCCAAATTCTGTTGAATATCTGATGATTGGACAAGGTGATTGGTTTGCTCTAGACGTAACTCTAGCAACTCGCGGTAAACTGGTTCAACGTTATCTCGAAAGTCAAACTGTAAATCTCGCTGTTGCAGTATTAAATCACTACGGATACTTTTGAGGCTGTCAATAGATTTTTCATAAAAATTAATTGCTTCTTTAACTCGACCTGTGGCTCTAGATAAACGTCCCAGTTGCCATGTCCATAAGTAAAGGTTCTCATCAGCGACAGTGCCAATCAGTGCTTGTTGAGTTAAATTTATAGCTTGTTGATAGTCCTGGCGACATTCATAAGTGTGTCCTAATCGGCCTTTGGCAAAGGATTCTCCCTCCCAATCCTGAATTTTTTGAGTGATTGCCACAGCTTTGTTGAGTAGTTCAACAGACTTAGGCAACGATTCTGACTTCAAGCATTGATTTGCTAGATCAGTACTGACTGACTTGCTGTTTTGGTTAACGAGTAGTAAAAGATTAGCAAGTTGAATCGCCGTGTATGCTTTATCGCGGGAGTTGGGTAATTGTTCCAATACGACCAGTGCTTGCTGTAGTGTATTGTTAACTATGGCTTTATCCTGACGCTGTTGGCGATGATAAAGTCTAACTAGACCTAGTAGCGATCGCAGTTCATTCACTCTGTCGTTCTGGCTACGAGCTAAATTCAAGCTTTGTTCAAAATACTTTACAGCTTGCTGATCATGACCAATAGTGTCTTGCTGAAACTTTTGGCCCGCTTCCTTATCGGCTACCTCACGGGCAAATTCGGCACGACGCTCATTGCCCTTAGCCAAACTAGCGTAGGTATTTGCTAAACCATTTAAGGTAGACGCTACATAAATTTGATTATTTATGCGCTTGGCGATTTCATTACTACGTTCAAAATCTTGAATAGCTTGCTCGTACTCGCCTTGGAGACGATGAGCATTTCCCAAACTACCCCAAGCAGCTACTTCGCCTAGTTCATCTGAGTGGTTGCGGGCAATTTCTACTGCACTATCTTGACTACAAGCTGAATTGCTTTGCTTTTGATTGCATAAAATGGTAGCTGCACGCCGGTGCTGTCCCAAGCCACTGTAGAGTTGAGCCTGTTCTGTCAGCATCCGTCCTACCTTGATCGGCTCGTTTTTCTGACGATAGTAGTCAATAACTTGCTCTAATTGAGCGATCGCTTCAGATATTTGACCTACTTGTTGATATGCTCTGGCAAGGTATGTCCTGACACTTATTTCCTCAGCAGAATGACTGTTACGCTCTTGATAAGAGAAGAGAGCTTTTTGCCAAGACTGAATTGCTCCTTGAATATCACCAGCTTGATATAGCTTAAGTCCTTGCTGCACTGGTTGCGTTAAAGGCGACGATTTAACTGTTGCTATCTCTGCGATTCCCTTATTCCCAATTGTTAGAGAATGATGCGCCAACCACAAAGATAAGGTTAGCGTTGTCAGAAAGAGAACTGCCCAAACGCGACGAATACGGTATGGCAAGCGTTGCATAATAGCACAAAGGAGTACTTTAACAAATGAATTTTGTTAGTTAATCAGCGATCGCTCTAAGCAATGTACAGCCTTGGTGTTGCGATCTCGCAAAGCATAGCGCTCCAATTGGCGATCGCATAATTAAGTCTAGTATTTCATAAATCCGTTAAAAGTTATGCACTGTACAAATAGATAGTAGTATGGATTGTCGCTGCTTATAGAGTTAATAAGTTTTCCCTCGCTCCGATTTCTCCAGTTGAAAGCGTAGTTTCCAAAGTTGGAAATGAACTTTTTGCTACAGGTTGCAAACCCAATAACAGTTTTTTCCCAACAGCATTTCAATCTCCAGTGGAAGACGATGCTTTAATACTTATTAAATTGATACGTTTAATATTTTTTTACTAAAACTTTCCAATTATCTAAATACAAAAACTTTTGCCACTTACTACTTGTTATAGGCCAAGTCAACTCGCAGATAGTGCCTTGTGGAGAGTGAGGAAATCTTCGAAACTTGCCTCTCAATTGTCGCGCTAAATCTTGAGCTTGGCCTGTTCCTTGTCCCCTACGTTGATAATTTTTAGATATATTTGCAAATCCATTATCAATTATTTGCAGACAATACCCTTTCGACGATTGCGTACAAACAACATCAAGACGAGTAGCTCCTTGGGAATGTTTACCAACATTACATAAAGCTTCTTGCAAAAAAAGGTATAAACCTCGCTTTTGATTTGCATTTAAGTTGCATTCTTCTAATGGTTCAAAATTAGGAGGTATAAAACTTTGGATTGTCATAAATCCTTGAAAGTTTTTTCTTAGGGTAATATCGTAAACATAATAAAGCATCTCAGAAATTGGGGTTTGCAAATCGAGTACTTCATTTCCCTCTAAATAAACACTATCATTACGACTAAGCATTTCTTGACTGAGATATTCAGGAATAGTCCGTAACTCTCGATTAAGTTGTTCAAGTTGCGATCGCAATTTTTCAGGCTCTATCTCTTCATCACCAAGACTTCTCAATATCACAGCTAGGGATTGCAGAGGCCCATTATGGATTGCTTCAAAAGAGCGCTTAAGAGTTAAACTGCGCTGTTCGAGTAACGTTCTTAAATCTCGGTCAAAGAAAAATGTCGTCAGTCCGGCACTGGTAAAAGCTAACAAGGTTGGTACTAAAGGAATCCACCAACCTAGAATCAGCCCAACATAACAAATTCCGACGATTTCGATACTAGTTATACCAAGGCTCAACAATGTTTTTGCCGGAGATTGCAGGATTAAACCGAGAATGATGCCGATTAAACCCCAAGTTAAAATCCATAAATACTCCCAAATTTCTGACCATACTTTTAACAGTGGTCGTCTGTCTAAAACATGACTAATAATTTCACTCGTGGCATGAGCATGAACTTCTACCCCATAAATCCATTGGTATTGATCGGGAGACTCGTCAACTCCTAAACCCGTGGTATAGAGTGTATTTTTAACTGCCGAGATGGTAAATCTATCTTTAACACTAGCAGCAGTCATGCCAATAATCACGATGCGATCGCGAATCCAGCTAGGATCAATTTTATTATTAAGGACATCCCTTAGAGATATGGTGCGGAAAGGTTGAGGATGAGAGCGAAAGTTCATTAGCACTTGAAAGCCATTGGCATCAGTTCCCACATATCCGCCAGAATTGGGGAGAAAGCGGACTAGCTGACTTGAACCGAACTTGATGGGATCGTAAGAGCGACTGCCATGAGTAAACTTTATTCCTAGTTCATGCAAATATAATTGTGCTAAACGTAGAGGTAGAGAGTATTTCAGTTCTCCAGCATAAGTTTTACTTGCCATTAAGCTACGTCGCAGCTTTCCATCCGGGTCTACTATTGTATCTGCAAAGCCGACTCGTTCGGGAGGTAACTCAGGCGGTGGTTTTACATTAAAAGATTGCTTCCGATTTAATGCTACTTCAACTCCGATGAGATTTGGATTCTCTTTCCAGACAGGTGCAAGCTCGGCGTCAGCCGAACTACTTTTATCTCTAAAAAGGTCAAGACCGATGACTCTGGGTTTATAGGTATGTAAAATTCTCAACATTTGGGCGATTTCCTGATCTGGTATGGGAAATCTACTTACATAATTGATATCATCTTCATCAATACCTACAATTACCACTCGCGAATCAACGGCTTCATTAGGCCGTAAGCGTAGCAATTGATCGAAAGCCAGCCACTCTTGTGATTGCAATAATCCTGTTGAACGAACAAGGATAATTAATCCTATTACCGAGAGTCCTGGCAGCACTACTTCTCGCCAGGGTTTCAATTGTTTGTGAACTTTTTTCCATAAATTGCTTTTAGTCGAGAGTGCGAATTTCATCAGTTGATCAATCCGATTTTTCTAGCTGCGATCTCAATTTGAATTCTTAATTCTTTACCAGGTTCGTCATAGACACCCAAAGTATCTTGCAGTCTAATCCAGTAGTTTCGGACAGTGCGATCGCTGACTAGCATTTTATGAGCGATCGCTTTATCTGTTAACCCTTCTTGATATTTCAGCGTCAGTACTTCGATCCATTTTCGGTCAAATTCTGGGCGCGATCGCAGTTCTGAAGATAAATAAATAGAGCCGCGCAATGCTAAGTCAACGAACTTTAACATTTCCCGGATTGGCAAAGACTTATCCATAGCTGCAAAGCCCCCTTCATAGGCATTAATCATCGGCTTGAGACGCACCAACGGTTTAATATTGGTACTCAGCACTACTAAATTAGGGGCGAGAGGGCTTTCCATCAAAGTTTTGATCAGTTGCATTCCAACCTCAATCTTTGCTGGAGCTTGAGGCTTTTCTGGCAAACATAAATCAACAATTAGCAAGTCTGGATGGTGATGTTCAAATTGCTGATAGGCAGTCTGGGCATCCTGAATTGCAAAGATTTCTGCTTCTGGATATTTCTCTTTAAGCGCTGGTATTGTACCTTGAAGAATAGCTTCGTGGTCATCAACAACTAAAAATTTTTGTAAACTTTGCTTTAGTTCTCCACTCATAACTGGTGTAATTTTCAATATTTTTCAATATATTTAAGCTAGCAAAGCGATCAGGGGTCTAACTTTTTATGGCTAGATATCTAACTTGCCATTTAAGTAAAACTTATCCTTCAAGACTAGGATAAAATAATCAACTGGTTGCGTGTTGCAATTTGAGGAATTTAGTTTTCCAAGATTGGAAGATCAGCACTTTAGTTAAGGAACATGACAAGTTGTCAAACTTGATGGCGTAGTATGACTACTGGTTGTAAAGAGTCTATAAGTCTGGTGAAAGCTAAATTCAGGTATTATCAAAGTTGGAAATCGCTGCTATTTGGTTCTAAAACGAGAACTATAACGGGATGCTGTGCGATGGACTACGCCGTGCCTTTGGCGATCGCCATTTTTGTCATGACTAATTCTGTCCGCGCCCAAATTGTTCCCGATAACACACTTCCAGTCAATTCCAGCGTTGTACCAGGATGCATAACTTGCACAATTGAAGGTGGAACGTTTCAAGGTAGCAACCTATTTCACAGTTTTAGCGAGTTTTCTGTACCTACAGATGGGGAGGCATTTTTCAATAATGGGACGCAGATTCAGAACATTGTGACTCGCGTTACAGGTAACTCAACCTCGAATATTGATGGGATGATTCGGGCAAATGGCACTGCAAATTTATTTTTAATCAATCCCAATGGAATTATCTTTAACCCCAAGGCCTCTCTTAATATTGGCGGTTCGTTTATTGCAAGTACAGCTAATAGTCTTAATTTTAGTGATGGTATTAAATTCAGTGCTGTAAATTCTCAAACTCCACCTTTGCTGACTATCAATGTACCTATTGGCTTACAATTTGGGATGAATCCAGGAAATATTCAGCTACAAGGTTCTAATTTAGAAGTTAATCCTGGTCAGACCTTAGCATTTGTAGGGGGTAATGTACAGCTTAATGGTGGTCAACTACTAGCTTTGGATGGAAATGTGGAGTTGGGAGCTATGGCAGACACTGGTACAGTTGATTTGAATATTAATGGCTCATACCTTGGTTTAAGTTTTCCTAATGGCGTTGAACGCTCTGATGTATCTCTAAGCAATGGCACTAATGTTAATGTACTCGCTGGTGTTGGGGGTAGTATTGCGATCAATGCCCGTACCTTGGATATCACTGGAGAAAGTACACAGCTAAAATCAGGCATAGCATCAGGGTTGGGTTCTGTTGACTCACAGGCGGGAGATATTGAAATTAATGCAACAGAGGCAATAAACCTGAATGGAAGTCGGATTTTTAATACGGTGCAATCAACAGCTGTAGGTAACAGTGGCGACATCAATATAACGACCGGATCACTTTATGCGAGCAATGACGGTCTAGTGAATACCGAAACCTCTGGACAGGGGAAGGCTGGCAGTATAAACATAGTTGCCCGTGGTACCGTTTCCTTTGATGCCAGTTATGCATTCAGTGCTGTACGACCAACAGGCGTGGGCAAAGGTGGCAACATCAACATTATTACAACTGGGTCACTCTCTGTTACAAATGGTGGTGAGTTGGTTGCTACCAATTATGGTGGAAAGGGGGATGCAGGTAGTGTGAATATTACTGCCGGGGATACCGTTACCTTTGATGGGATAGGTAGCAATAGATTTCCGAGTGGAGCATTCAGCAATGTGTTGCCAAAGGGGGTGGGCAACGGTGCCGAGATCAAGATTACCACTGGGTCACTTGATCTGAAAAATGGTGCTGTATTGAATGCCAGAGCCTATGGGAAAGGAAATGCAGGTAGTGTGAATATAGTAGCCCGCGATACAGTTTCCTTGGATGGCAATGGCACAAATGTCAGCTCGGTACTCAGCGGAGTGCGCAGAGGAGCCGAAGGTCAAGGAGGCAATATCAAGATTACCACTGGGTCACTTTATCTAAAAAATGGCGCTGTATTGAATGCCAGAGTCGATGGGAAAGGAGATGCAGGCAGTGTGAATATATTTGCCCGCGATACAGTTTCCTTGGATGGAAATGGCACAAATGTCACTTGGATACTCAACGGAGTAGGGGAAGGAGCCGAAGGTCAGGGAGGCAACATCAACATTATAACTGGGTCACTCTCTGTTATAAATGGTGGTGAGCTAGTTGCTACCAACTATGGTGGAAAGGGGGATGCAGGTAGTGTGAATATTACTGCCGGCGATACCGTTACCTTTGATGGGACAGATAGCAATGGATTTCCGAGTGGAGCATTCAGCAATGTGTTCCCAAACGGGGTGGGTAAGGGTGCCGACATCAACATCAAAACTGGGTCACTTGATCTGAAAAATGGCGCTGTATTGAATGCCAGAACCGCAGGGGAAGGAAATGCAGGCAATGTGAATATATTTGCTCAAGATAGAGTCTCGTTAGAAGGAGCGGGCAACAGTGGAATACTCAGTACTGTGGAATTGACAGGCGTAGGCAAGGGGGGCAATATTAACATTACAACCGGGAGGCTGTCTTTAAGGGATAGGACCAAAATAACAGTGAGCAGTCAAGGGTCAGGAATTGCAGGCTCATTAATAGTTGAAGCTAACTCTATCGATCTTGACAACAAAGCAACAATCAGTGCTGACACAAATGGAGGACAAGGAAATATTAATTTGCGATCGCGCGACTTGTTGCTCCTACGTCGAGGTAGTAGGATTACTACCAACGCTACTGGTAATGCTACTGGTGGCAATATTACGATTGATACTAACAATCTAGTCGCGGTTCCAAAAGAAAATAGTGATATCAGCGCCAATGCTGAGAATAGTTTTGGTGGTCAAGTAATTATCAATGCTTCTGGCATCTTTGGCACACAGTTTCGTCTACAAGCCACGCCATTAAGTGACATTACAGCTAGTTCTGCCCGTGGTTCTGAATTTAATGGCGTAGTGCAACTCAACACACCTGATGTTAACCCCTCTCAAGGCTTAACTGCTTTGCCCACAAACATCATAGATACTTCACAGTTGATTGCCAATAGTTGCATTGGACGGAGTAAACGGCCAGAAGGGAAATTCATTATCACAGGGAACGGAGGTTTGCCAGTGATGCCAGATGACCCTTCAATGGCACCCTATCAGACTTATCAAATTCCGACTGTCCAGAGCGCAAGTATCTCAACGCCACAAGAAAACGCTCTCGCCCCCGAAAACCCTACTACTAGCAACAAACCTTACCATTC
Source organism: Nostocales cyanobacterium LEGE 12452 (assembly GCA_015206945.1). Lineage (GTDB taxonomy): Bacteria > Cyanobacteriota > Cyanobacteriia > Cyanobacteriales > Nostocaceae > Nostoc. The sequence continues at coordinate 29,565 of JADEXV010000039.1, forward strand.
CGTTAAATTTGCGCCACTGATTGAAGCTCAGGGATGGATGTACGGAGCTAATGGTGAGGTGATTCTCACTGCCTCTGCATCTACTCTCCCTCCTCACAGCTTTTGGCCACAACTGCCTACCTGTTCGGGTTCCTAAGAAGTTTTAGTTATCTTCAGGAATTGACTTTCCAATTTTGGAAAGTCAATTTCCTAACTTGACGATGTACGTCTAATCAAATTTATCTATTGTAAAACAGTGCAGTGAAGGCGAAGACCTAAAACGCCAGTGCTGCACAGACCCAACTTATTAGTCTACCTCAATAAGGATAAAAACAATGTCTAACATCAACAACCAAACCCAAGACCTTTACAGCATCGAATTAGTGCAAGATGTTGACCACGAGGCTGCTGCTACTGTTAGTGGCGGTGCTTTAATCCTGTGGAGTGGGTTTAATGCTACAGGCAATAGGAGATTTATCACAAGCGCAGATAGCAATTTGGGACGAGCTCCTGGTGTAACCAACTTCAACAATGTAGCATCTTCGTACCGGGTAACGCTTGGCCAACGTTGGGCTGCCTACACTGGTTTCAATTTCACAGGTACAAGATTCGTTCTATCATCAAGCACACTACGTAACTTCGGAGCTAACAACAACACCATCTCTTCTGTTAGACGTATTAGTTAGTCACAAACTCTGACTGCTGCTAATATCAGGTAACGCTAACAAGACCATCTCTTCTGTCATAAGTACGTAAAAAATTGTTTTTTATACCGCAGATGAGAATCTTGAAAAACTTAAAAGGGAAAAGAATGCTCTCACCTTCACTTTTCGCTGAGTAACATTCTTTTCTTGTAGTTCGTAGGGGTGAGGTCGTTTTTGCTCCTACTTTTTCATTTTTATAAAGATAACATAAATAAGCAAGCGTAAAGAAGTAATATCACTAACTTAACTTGTGCGTATAAATACGTGAGCAGCATGACAATAATCAAATTGCACACGGACTAAACAAGTAATTGCGGAATTTTTATTATGAAGTATCAGGTTATTTCTCCAACACAGTGAAGAAGATTGCGGTGCTGCAAGTCTAGCAACTGTTGCCAAACATTACGGACGCACTAAGAAGTGTCAGTTATCTGCGAAAATTGACTTTCCAATTTTGGAAAGTCAATTTCCTAACTTGACGATGTGCGTCTAATCAAATTTACCTATTGTAAAGGAGTGGAGTGAAGGCGAACACCCAAAACGCTAGCGCTGCATACACTCAACTTACTAACCTCCCTTAATTAACTAAGGAGAAAAATAATGTCTAACATCAACAACCAAACCCAAGACCTTTATAGCATCGAATTAGTGCAAGACCTTGACCATGAAGCCGCTGCTACTGTTAGTGGTGGTACCTTATACATTTCAAAGGGATATAATGGTACAGGAGCTCAGATAGGTCTTAACAAAGGATATACCGATTTAGGCTCCTATAAGAATACAGTGTCCTGGTACAAGGTAACGGGTTACAAAGGTTGGTATGCCTACACTGGTAAGAATTACACAGGTAAAAAATACTATCTAAAACCAGGCTCAAAAGGTAACTTAGGCGGTAACGCTAACAACAACATCGAGTCTGTACTACCTGCATAATCAGCTAGGTTCTATTTCATACCGCAGACTAGAACCTTGAAAAACCTAAAACAGAAAAGAATGCCCTCACCTTCCCTTTTAGTTGAGTAACATCCTTTTCTCGCAGTTTGTAGGAGCGAGGTCGTTTTCGCTCCTACTTTTTAATTTAAATAAAGATAACACAAATAACGTAAATGGTAATACTCATAGCAAGCTTTGAGCGTAAGAGTACGCGAACGGTATGAAAATCAAGTCGCACACGGCATAATCAAGTAATCCCCGAATTTTTTATGAAATACCAGGTTGTTCTCCAAAATAGTGAAGAAGATTGTGGCGCTGCCTGCCTTGCAACTGTTGCCAAACATTACGGACGCACTTTAACTCTCAGTCGAGTACGAGAAGCGGTAGGCACGGGATCTCAGGGTACTACCCTACTTGGTTTAAATCGGGGTGCAGAAGCTTTAGGATTCAATGTTCGCCAGGTCAAAGCTTCTGCTCAACTGATCGACAGTTTAGATAAAGCTCCAATGCCCGCAATCATACATTGGAAAGGCTACCACTGGGTAGTTTTATACGGGCAAAAAGGTAAAAAATATGTAATTTCCGACCCAGGATTTGGTATCCGTTACCTCAGCCGTAAGGAATTAGCTGAGGGGTGGAGCAATGGGATTATGCTGCTGTTAGTGCCAGACGACACCCGCTTTTCTGAGCAGCCGGATGACAAAATGACTGGCTTTGGACGCTATCTGGTGCGTGTTTGGCCCTATCGCTTCCTTTTGAGTCAGGCGATCGCCATCAATATTGTCATCGGACTTTTGTCTCTCGCCTATCCCTTGATGATGCAACTCCTCACCGATGATGTGCTAGTGCGGGGAGATACTCAATTACTGACTACCGTGGCAATTGGGGTAATTGCCATCAACTTGTTTAAAAGTGCAATTGGTTTGGTACAGTCTCACCTCATCGGCCACTTCGGGCAGCGCTTACAATTAGGACTGCTGCTGGACTACGGTCGAAAACTTTTACACTTGCCCTTATCTTACTTTGAAGGACATCGGAGTGGGGAAGTTGTCAGCCGAATTGCCGATATTGATGCCATCAATGAGTTAGTTTCGCAGATTGTCCTTGGTTTACCTAGCGAATTTTTTATTGCTGTAGTTTCCTTGGGCTTTATGCTCTTTTTGAGTTGGCAACTGACTCTGGCTTCCGTATTGGCATTTGTCATTGTCACCTTAGTTAACCTGCTTTTCCTACCCGCCTTACGCCAGAAAACCCGTAAACTTATCGTTTTAGGCACTGAAAACCAAGGTTTTTTAGTGGAAACTTTTCGCGGCGTTCAAGTACTCAAAACAACACAAGCAACTCCGCAAGCTTGGCAAGAGTATCAAACCAACTATGGTCGTCTCGCTAACTTGGGCTGGAGTACGATGAAACTGGAACTCTACAGCAGTACATTCACTAATGTTCTTTCAACCATAACTAATATAGGTTTACTCTGGTTAGGTAGTTACTTAGTAATTAATCAAACGTTATCCATTGGTCAACTGCTAGCGTTTAACGGCATGAGTGGCAACTTTCTCGGTTTCCTGACTTCAGTAATCGGGTTAGCTGATGAGTTTATTACTGCGCAAATTGTCATTCAACGGATGGCAGAAGTGATTGACGCTACCCCAGAAGACTCGAATGAACAGAAAAGGCCTTGGGCAGAAATATCCACTGATGCAAATATTATCTGCACTAAAGTTAACTTTCACCATGCTGGTAGAGTTGATCTGTTGCAAGATTTTTCGTTGACTATCCCTGGTGGTAAAGTTATTGCTTTAATTGGTAAATCTGGTTGTGGTAAAAGTACCCTAGCCAAACTGATGGCTGGTTTATATTCCCTCCAGTCAGGTAATATTCGTTATGGTCTCTATAACAGACAAGACTTATCTTTAGAATGTCTGCGACAGCAGGTAGTCTTAGTACCACAAGACCCGCACTTCTGGAGTCGCTCAATCTTTGATAACTTCCACTTCAGCTATCCTGAAGTGACTTTTGAAGAAATTGTCACAGCTTGCCAAATAGCAGGAGCTGATGAATTTATTAGCGAATTACCTGACAAATATCATACTGTCTTAGGAGAATTTGGAGCGAATCTTTCTGGTGGGCAACGGCAGAGATTAGCGATCGCTAGAGCAATAATTACTAACCCACCGATACTGATTTTGGATGAATCCACTGGCGCTCTCGATCCGGTGAGTGAAGCTGAAGTACTAGATCAACTGCTTACCTATCGCCAAGGCAAAACCACAATTTTAATTAGTCACCGTCCCAGAGTCATTGAGCGAGCTGATTGGATTGTATTACTAGAGAAAGGACGTTTGCAAATCCAAGGTTCTCCAGAAGAATTGCGCGAAATTGCTGGCGAACACTTGGGCTTCCTAGACGATGTTCGGTCATCAACTTCGAGTTTACTGGTCAAATCTTCCAGTCATGCTAATGGCAAATACGCCGCCATGAGTTAATGCCATCTTCTTTCTTTGAGATTTTGGATTACTCCTCAATCATCCCCTCAAAAATCATCTCTCACTCAATTTATTATTATGGTTAGTCAATCTAATCCTGTCTTCGTTCCTCAAGCTGAAGAAGACGATTTTCTTCCACCACTTGGTAATTGGATTACTGTTGGCGGTATAGTTGCATTGGTCACTGTAACAATAGCAATTGCCGTCGCCTCTGTAACTAAATACAAAGTCACCGTTCAAGCACAGGCAAATTTGCGTCCGGCTGGTGAATTGCGGCTGGTTCAGGCTGCTACGGAAGGTCCAGTTGTGCAGATTTTTGTGAAAGAGAATCAGGTAGTTAAAACAAGAGATGCGATCGCTACTATTGATGACTCCCGTCTACAAACCAAAAAGAGCCAACTAGAAAGTAGCATTGGGCAAATAAAATTACAACTTGTTCAAATTAATGCTCAGATTGATGCTCTTAATAACCAAATTGTAGCCCAAACTGATAGCAGTAAGCGTGCGGTTGCAGCAGCTGAAGCTGAATTGAGCGGTCGCAAGCGGGATTATCAAGATAAGCAAATTACCACTGTTAGTGATGTCCAAGAAGCCTCTGCAAATGTCAAAGCAGCAACAGCCTCTTTAGGAGCAGCCGAGTCCAAACGAAACCGATATGAAAACGTAGCCAAAGCTGGGGCTTTGTCACAAGATCAATTTGAGGAAGCACAATTAGCTGTGCGCCAGCAAGAACAAGCACTCTCTGCTGCTAAAGCCAAGTTGCAAAGCTTACAAGCTGCCCTCAATCCCACTCAAGCACAAATTGCGATCGCTTCTCAACGCATTGCTCAAGAAAAAGCTACGGGGCAAGCTAATATTGCCACATTAAACAAAGAACGCAACGCCCTGATTCAGCAACGGATTGAAATGCAGACAAAGTTCGAGCATGATGGCCGCGAACTTAAACAAGTAAATGTTGAACTTAAGGAGACGATCATTTCTGCCACAGCAGACGGTGTGATTTCCAAGCTAAACCTACGTAACCCCGGTCAAACATTGCGCCCTGGAGAAGAAATCGCCCAAATAGTCCCTACTTATGCCCCCTTGGTAATTAAAGCAGTAGTAGGAACTGAAGATAAAAACAAGCTAAAACCAGGACAAAACGTGCAAATGCGAGTTTCTGCTTGTCCTTATCCAGATTACGGTACTCTCAAAGGTAAAGTTAAATCAATTTCTCCAGATGCATTTTTCCCACCAGCAAATAATGGTGCTGCTACAGGTGCTCCTACAATCGCAACTGCTCCCAAAGGTACTGCTGCTTTCTATGAGGTAACAATTGAACCTGAAGGTCTGTCTTTAGGTCGAAAAACCAGACAATGTTCCATTCAAATGGGAATGGAAGGCAGAGCCGATATTATTTCTAAAGAAGAGACTATACTCCAATTCTTTTTGAGAAAAGCAAGGCTAATTGTAGATGTTTGACACGAACTGCGATCGCAAATAGTAAGCGTAGTTTACCGCCGCAGGCATCGCAACAAACTATATCAGGCGTTGCTGAATCAAGCGATGATTCATGTAGGGTGGGCGACACGAGCGCCTTGAAATACAAGGGACGGGCAAGATGCCCATCCCACAAAACTAGCAAAATCATCCCGCCAATATGCAACGCCCTATATCATCCATGTATGTGCTTTTTTAGGCAGTATCCAGGATTTTTATTCATACTTGTTATTTCTAACGGTACAAGACAAAAAACTAAAAATGGTGCAATTTAGAAGTAGTGTAAATATGGTCAACTATGGACGCTGCCAAACGCCTTGCTACTCTAAATCGCATTCGCAAACTCAGCCGTCTGATGGATACATCAATACGCATCCCTTTGACAGGTTTTCGCATTGGCATAGACCCAATCATTGGTCTAGTTCCGGGTGCTGGTGATTTAATCAGTACAGCGTTTTCAGCTTACATTATATTTTTAGCTACTCGGTTTGGCATCCCGCGTCAAGATTTAGCCAAAATGATTTTTAATGTAGGTTTGGAAACAGTCGTTGGTACTGTGCCTTTAGTGGGTGATTTATTTGATGCTTTCTATAAGTCCAACATTCGGAATTTGGCAATTTTGGAGCAACATTTGACAGTAGTTGAACCAGAATTAAAAAAAGTGTCTGATGAACTTTATCCTCAAAAATTCAGCCAAATTTAAGTAGGAAAAGCGCGTAGTTTACGGTCGCAGGCATTGCACATTTACTATGTATTTTCTAGTACATTACTAGCCAGTTGTAGAGAAGCGATGACCGAGCGCTGTAGGTGGTCTGTTGAGTTCTTCTACAGCGTTAGGTCAACAACTGGCGATTTGCGTCTGTTCTGTTGATATCTCATTTAAACGGCAATTCAAAGACAAGTTATGCCAAATTGCCAAAACCTTTGAGCGTGGTATCGTCACTTCAACTTTTTCTTAAAAGAGAAATGGAAAGAATTGATGGGCGAACCTATCGGTTAAATTAAGCCTTGATGTAATTGAAAATATTGTAGAGTATAGAATTGTCCTAAGTATTGCCCTACGCAACTCCCCCTATGACTACCGCACCCTTAAGCTGGGAAGAACTAGAAACCCTCACGGATTATCAAATAGATACCGTTAATGGTCTCACCAATGCTAGAGCCAGGTTGCGCTTGTTTGGTCAGCCGGAATCTGATGTGCGGGTAACGCTGTACCGCGATAATCACGCCTGGTGTCCTTACTGTCAAAAAGTTTGGTTATGGCTAGAGGAAAAACAAATCCCCTACCGCATCGAAAAAGTGACAATGTTCTGCTACGGGGAGAAAGAAAGTTGGTACAAACGTAAGGTACCATCAGGAATGCTCCCTGCGATCGAGCTAGATGGACGGATTATTAAAGAAAGCGATGACATTTTGCTCGCTTTGGAAAAGGTATTTGCTCCATTGAACCAAGGGATGGAAGACCGCACGGTGCTTCCTCTACGTCAATTAGAACGACTTTTATTTAGAGCCTGGTGCGCTTGGCTATGCTCTAGAACCGATTCCTTTCAACAAGAACAACGCAACCGAGAACAATTTATCGGAGTGGTGGCTAGGGTAGAGTCAGCTCTGAGTAGCACCCCAAGCCCTTACTTTCTAGATAGCTTCGGCATCGTTGATGTCATTTTTACGCCATATCTCGAACGGATGAATGCGAGCCTTTACTACTACAAGGGCTACTCACTACGGGAGGAAAACCCTCGTTTGAGTGCATGGTTTGCGGCAATGGAAAGCCGACCGACCTACTGCGGTACCCAGAGCGACTTTCACACCCACGCACATGATTTGCCGCCCCAGATGGGGGGCTGTTGGGAAAACGGCGAAACCCAGATGTTTCTCAATAAAGCGCGGGTGGATAACGGCCCCTGGTTTGGGCTACCAGATGTTACTTATCCAGAGCCGGAAAACTCCCGTATGGAAGCTCTTAAACGAACTATCGACCACCGAATCAATATTATCCGAGTCAACCCCTTAGATGATAAATTGTTCGATCGAGCGCTACGTTGTGCTTTAACACACATGATGACAGGGGAAGACTGTGTACCTCCATCGGGATCTGATGTCGCTCTCCGATATTTGCGCGATCGCATTAATGTACCACGAGACATGTCTATCTACGCAGCCAAGCGATTGAGGGAATCTCTGGAGAAAACCGCAGCCCTTGCAGGTGATGGGCAGCCAGCCCCCATTCCCACTAAGCATCGACGAGATCAAGACCCGTCTAACTTTGCCATGAAGTAGGATTTCAGATATTTATGCCTAAGCGAACGGCAGCAACCATGTAGCGAAAGATGTAGTCTAATAACTCAATATAATTACGAGCAGCATCAAGAGAACAAGCCCAAACTGTCAAACCATGATCCCGAATTAGTAATGCGGATATTTGCGGTGGAGTGACGGCAAAGCGTTGTTCAATATCACTAGCAATCTGGGCAACTTGAAGATGATTAGCAAAAATTGGCATTATACTACAGGGATTTTCTTGCCAAACTCCCAAACCTTTGAGCATTTCTAGCGGTGGTAAAAGTAAACTATCACCTTCAACCAAACGAGCAACCAAATTGCTCTCAATAGAATGTATATGATAACAAGCTAGTGATTCTGGAAACAGGCGGTAAATCAGTTGATGAATAGCTGTTTCAGCTGAAGGTATCACCTGGGTGGCTGATGCTTCTATTTTGCCATCTTGAGCAATCAGAACAAAATCATTGAGGAATAACTCACCCTTAGATTTACCACTAGCTGTAATCCAAAAACTACCATCAGCTAATTGAGCCGAGAGGTTGCCGGCAGTTCCTATCATCCAACCTTGTTGGTAAAAATACCGAGCAGTGGCAATTAGTTGCAAACGAGGATCTGGTAATGTTGGGTTTAACTCCATGATTTTGCTAAATAATCGCGGATTTGGAAAAAATCATTCCAAGGGATATAGGGTTTTTGGTGTTCATCTAAATATTCTGCTAAGGGAGAGCGTGCAAAGACAACAGAAGCTTGCAATCCCATATTCAAGTCGGTGATGGAGTCACCAATAGCGATCTTTTCATCGGCTGAGTACCGATCCATAACTTGCACTTTAGCGATTAGTTCTGTATTTCCTTCATATTCAGAATTTACTTTTAAATAAGTGCTGCTAATATCGACATCTACAGCATAAATTCTTTCTATTCTATGCAATATCTCATCCAAAACAACCTCTACCATTCCCCGTAGTCCCCCAGAAATTACTATTAATGAAACTCCCTGAAACTCCAGAAAATCCAACAATTCTATAAACCCAGGACGTATCAATTGAGGTTTAGTAAATTCCAGAATTTCTGGATAACTTGCAGATGGAATTGATTGCAGAATTTCCTTGACTCCCTCTCGCAATGTCAGCCTTTTTGCATACATTTCAGGTAGAAGTTTTGCAGAAAGTACTGGTGCAAACTTTCTCAGAACCGCGACAAAAGTTTCGTCAACTGTAATAGTGCCATCAAAGTCACAAAAAACAATCCGCTTCATACTAATTGGTAATTCGTAATGTTTGATAATTTAGAATTTACCGAAGAAAGGCACAAGGCAGAAAAGATATTTTTGCCCTCTGCGGAGCGGGTTTAAAGCCCCTAAATTTATTTATGGGAATTACTTTCTGCCTTCTGCCTTCTCAACTCACTAGGGGTTGGCGGGTGTGAATTTCTCTGCCTGTATATTGGGGTATCCAACCTTCTGTGGTGATGAAATAGCGTACTGCTTTCACTCGCTTTGCTGGGGTGAGATAAAACCAATGTTCGGTTCCAGCTGGAATGTTGATATATTCTTCTGGTTGTACTGTCAGTTCTACTTGACTACCATCAGAACGTACAAAGCCAAAAATCGCTTCTCCATCAATGATGTAGCGGACTTCATCATCTGCATGAGTATGAATTTGGTCAAACTTTGCCATTGACTCATCAAGGTTAGGAATCCCTTGATGAAGGACAACCAAATCACGAGATTTATAACCGGCTGTTTGTTGTAGTTGCTCAAAGTAACTATCTATTGCTTTGAGTACTTGTTCTTTTTCATCTTCGTTGAGACTATCCTGTGCCAACAAATGTTGGAGTCTGGGGTTGTCTCCTACCGTCTGACGATTAATTTGAATATTCAGGGGGACTAATTCCTGAGCAATGTGAATTAAATCAGTGTGGAGAGTTCCATTTTCTAGTTTGAGAACTGCCATTTTTGACCTCCAGTAAAATAGGCTTTTGAAGGATAAGGGACTTCCAACTAAAAAATATTCTATCGCTGTGTAAGCAGAGGAGCAGGCTTGCCGTGACTTGTCCGAGCGGCTTGCCCTGAGCGCAGTCGTTGGCGCAGCCTCTCGTAGAGAAGGGAGCCGAGGTAGCGTAGCCGAACGGGAGCAGGGGGAAAAATGGTATTAAGTGATTTCTATTGTGAGCGCGGTGAAACTTCTGCATTCAACCAATTGACAAAACCCTGATTAACTGCTGTCGGAGAAATTTCGGCGATAAAATTAGTATAAGTAATATGCTCTTGAATAAATTTTTCGATTTTTAAAGCATAACCATCTTGAGTTTTGATAATTAAGACAATTTCTGGTTCTTCAGTGATTTCTCCTTGCCAACTATAAGCACAAGTAATCGGGAACCAATTGACACAAACTGCTAACTTACATTCTAGTAATGCCCGACCAATTTGACGCGCTTCATCTGTATTATTTAAAGTTACATAGTAGATTTTCATAAAAGTTTCCGACTTACAATTAGAGTGAGAAAATACGCCCTAATCCCTTTTGCTGGGCTACTGTTGCTTGCAAATGGGGTAAATGAGTATCTAGAGCTTCCACGGATACCCACTTCTCTACAAAAGTAAACTTATTTTATCTCGTTATGCCAGTATATTGACTCTGTTGTATCGATTGAGGCAGCAGTCTTGACTATTGCTTTGAAGTTTTGGGCTTACCTACTAACAGGATCGGTAGGGCTGGATGCCATTGAGTCGTGTGTGAATCTTTTAGCGGGGGGAGTCAAGAGAAAATTTTATAAGAAGAATTAAAAACTCAGGAGTCAGAATGAGCGTATGACGTGAAGACGATTAGCTTTGGGACATATTAAAGCTTCAAATTAAGATATAAGATATGTTGTGTAAAATAAGAAGTTTTAAACGGTAGAACAATATGGAAAACAATAAAGAATATCATATGTCTTCAGATGAATTTCGTCGTTGGGGATATAAAACTATTGATTGGATAGCTAATTATCTAGAAACAGTAGAGCAACTGCCTGTTTTATCTCAAGTAGAACCTGGAGACATTAGAGCTAAACTACCAGAAACAGCCCCACTAAAAGGAGAGTCTTTTGCAGATATTTTACAAGATTTAGATAAAATCATCGTACCAGGATTGACTAATTGGCAGTCTCCAAACTTTTTTGCTTTCTTTCCTACAGGTATTTCTGCACCATCAATTTTAGGAGAATTAGTCAGTGCAGGACTTGGAGTTCAAGGAATGTTATGGGCAACTTCTCCAGCTTGTACTGAGTTAGAAACTCATGTTCTAGACTGGTTAATAGATATGTTGAAGCTTCCCTCGCAGTTTAAATCTTCGGCCACAGGAGGGGGAGTAATCCAAGACTCAGCTAGTAGTGCTTCTTTAGTCGCTTTGATAGCAGCTAGAGAGCAGTTAAAAGCAGATATTAATCAACTGGTTGTCTACACTTCTACTCAAGCACACTCTTCAATTGAGAAAGCCGCTATTGTCGCGGGAATTAAGCGAGAAAATTTCCATTTAATTGAGGTTGATGCTGATTATAGAATGTGTCCAGAATTATTACAACAGCAAATTGTTACAGATATTAAATCTGGGTTAATCCCTTTTTATATTGCTGCTACTGTGGGGACAACCTCATCTCATGCCATAGATCCATTAACAGAAATAGGTGCGATCGCTCAATTACATCATATTTGGCTTCATGTTGATGGCGCCATGAGCGGTACAGCAGCTATATGTCCTGAATACCAGTGGATTCATCAAGGATTAGAACTAGCAGACAGCTATTGTTTTAATCCGCATAAATGGATGCTAACTAATTTTGATTGTACCTGTTTTTATGTGAAAGATCGAGCGAAACTAATTCATGCACTATCTATCATGCCTGAATTTCTCAAAAATCAAGCTAGCACGTCTGGTAAAGTTATTGACTATCGAGACTGGCAAATTTCTTTAGGACGTAGATTTAGAAGTCTCAAACTGTGGTTTGTAATTCGACACTATGGTATAGAAGGGTTACAGTATTACATTCGTAAGCATATTGCCTTAGCACAAGAATTTGCTGAATGTGTAAAATCTCATCCTAGTTTTGAGCTAGTTGTGAATCCCCCGTTAAATTTAGTCTGTTTTCGCCATAAATTAGGTGATGCAATTAACGAGAAAATTATTAACAATATCAACTCTTCAGGTAAAATATATCTCACTTCTACCAAGCTGGAGAAAAAATTAACTTTAAGAATGTCAATTGGACAAGCAACCACAGATAAAATACACGTACAGCAGGCTTGGCAATTAATTTGTCAAACTGCTGAGAATATAGAAAATAATTAACTTACTTTTGGGGGCACTATTTTAGAAATAGCAAGTGCTACTGGTGAACATACAGCTTTTTTTCATCTAGGCTAAGTCCTCGCTTGTGGCTACCAACAACTGTGATTTGATAGCCAGAAAGTGTTCATCGGCTAATATTTAAAAATGCCACACTGCTTGACCAATTAACTGATTGGTTGAGTAAGTAACGAATAAACAAATTTTTAATAGTCTGTATTTCCTCAGTTGTTAAATTTGCAGCCAGACGGTCTGCATAACTTGGCCGATTAGGATTAGCAGCAAATAAACGCTTGATAAAATTATCAGAGATGTGCATTGGTGTCAAATACTGTTCAAGAACCACTTGTACGTAGTGTCCATTTGAAGCAAAAGCGTGATGCAAATCGTCAGCGTCCCAGTTAAGCATGGGGTCAGAGGTATCTGTATAAATAGCTTCTTCCGCTAAAACTAATCGCTCATACAATTGAGTATCGAGATTTTGGCTTGGCAGTAAGCGGTAAAATCTTTGGGTATGACGAGGTACTGTCTCAGCTAAAATAAGTTTGACTGAGTGCGGGAGCAATTGACCTAAAATTTGAGCAGCAAGTCCCTTATCCGCTTGGGAGGCTAATACATTGCGCCCAATAATAGAGTCAAACTGTACATTTGGGGCAAGAGATGCCAACATAGCAGGTATCTGTGCAACAGATGCAGTAAAAACTATTGGTCGCATTGTTTCAGGAAGTGCCGCAGCTTGTTCAATTAAAGCATTGGCATCAGAGCGATCGCGAACACAGGCATAAACT
>JADEXV010000040.1 GCA_015206945.1 Nostocales cyanobacterium LEGE 12452
CTGTTTGTAGAGTCACTTGTCCAATTTTTCCTTGCCATCCAACTTGCAAGGGAAAATTGGTAATTGATTCAACACCGCGTTGCTCAAAGAAGTTAAAACCTGTCTTGACAAATATTTTATTGCCATTTCTCAATCGAAATTTAATGGTTGGTTCGAGGAAAAAATTTGTTTGGCCAAAGTTGTCTGTGTCATAGCGATAGTCCGTATCAATACTTTCCAAAACTGCATCCGGCGTTTTTGGTTCGGTAGCAGTTGTTGGTGGACTAGAATTCTGCTGCGGTGGTTCGGGTAACGATGGTGGGCTAGAATCCTGCTGCGGTGGTTCGGGTAGCGATGGTGGGCTAGAATTCTGTGGTGGTTTTGGTAACGATGGTGGTAATCGCAAATCAGGATTGAAGTTTTCAGGTGCCGCCAGCAAAATAGGTGTTGGCTTGAATCGATAGGGGATTGGTTTTGAATATTGCTCTGCTGACTCAGGATTTACTGTGGTAACTTGCTCAGTCAATCCTAAAGGTGATTTCCAGGTCTGATGTGCTTGGGCTGCTTGTAATTTAGCTTCTGATAATATCCAAATACCTACGCTACAGATTAATCCCAATTGCATCTGTAGGCATCCCAAAAGAAATCCAGTGTACAAACTATATCGAGAAACAAAGAGATAAGGTCTAAAACTATATACCATCGGTCGATACTATATTTGTAAATGAAAAACTTGCTGCCAAATATTGCTCTGGCTGCTAGCTGATGTATTCGGACTGGGATTATGATGCCCATAATCGATGCTTGTTAAGACATAGGAAAGACAAAAGGTGTAAAAGCGTTAATTTGGCGGGATATAGAAGTTCCCAAATGCATAAAGTACATATCAAAACCTCACCCCCAACCCTTCTCTTGGGGAAAAGAGGGGTTGGGGGTGAGGTTAAGCTGTAACTGATTCTGATTAGGAAACGCTATATTCGAGTCGATAGTTAGTGTGATTTTGACGAACTGCCAACAGTGATTTTTGAGTCTGCTGTTCCCATCTCAGAGTTTTCGGCATTGTCAACCTCAAGACTTCGGAGCAATTCTCGAATTACATCTGTTGCTGGTCTTCCTGTAAGAGTACAGTATTGTTCAAGTTTCTTCATTTCCTCGGTTGTGAGATTTACTGTCAGTCGTTTAACAGCCCATTTTTTCTTCATAATCCTCTTTTATCTTGAATATGTTGCTTTTATCGAAATCACCAAGTCATTACGATTATTCCCGTAGTGCATAGCCTACACCACGGACTGTATGAATCAAACGTTTTTCATTATTTTCTTCTAACTTAAGCCGCAAATAACGAATATATACTTCAATAATATTAGAATCACCCATGAAATCGTAACCCCAAACTTTCTCTAAAATTTGATCTCTAGTAAATACTTGACGGGGATGTGAAAGGAGATATTCTAATAAGTCAAATTCTTTTGCTGTTAACTGAATGCTTCGTTTTTCCCGAAATACTTCACGAGTGCGCTTATTTAAGCTTAAATCTTCAAATTGCAACAAATCCTCGTCTGTTTCTTGTGTGCGCCGGAGATGAGCGCGAATTCTAGCTAATAGTTCCTCAATGCTAAAGGGCTTAACTACATAATCATCGGCTCCTGCATCTAATCCGGCGACGCGATCGCTCACTTCATCTTTTGCCGTCAACAAAATCACTGGTACTGTAATACCTGTTGTTCGCAAACGCCGACAAATTTCCAAACCCGTCAACCCTGGAAGCATCCAATCCAGAATTGCTAAATCTGGTGAGGAGTCTCGCGCCATAGTCAAGCCTGCAATGCCATCATGGGCGACACTCACCCGGTATCCTTCGCTATTAAGTTCTAATTCGACAAATCGCGCCAGTTTGACTTCATCTTCCACCAAAAGGATATGTGCTGTCATATTTTTGCTCCTAAAACAGGTAATGTGAGAATAAAAGTGCTACCATAACCTGGCTTTGAAAGGATGGCAATTTTACCTCCCAGACCTTCGGTTAGGTGTTTCACAATCGGTAAATCCAAACCTGCTTTACCAGTTAAACGAGGGCTGTCTTTATTCTCACAGGAAACGGGGTGACTTCCAAATAGATTACCCGATGTTTAAATTTCTGGCATTGCTGATTAGATGTAGAAATGTTCGATTGCCAAGTATCTACAGAGATTTTGAAACCACGCAAAATCATTTTCATTTTGGAATTCAGCGACACCAAATTTCTCTGTCATCTGTACTATGTCTGCAATTAAATCCAGAAACTGGGGATCTGATTCTTGCTATTTTTACAAATCAGATAGAGCTACTATATCTAGGTAAACTGATTGTAAACATACTCCCTTCTCCTAACTTTGATTCCACGCTTACACTACCTCCCATACCTTCTACAAGTGTCTTAACAATCGATAAACCTAAACCACAGCCTCCAGTAGCATGAGAGCGAGATTCATCTACACGATAAAATCTCTCAAATATCCTTGCTTGCTGTTGCAAAGGAATGCCATAACCTTTGTCACAAACTTGAATAATAGCCCGATCTTGATGCTGGTTTAACTTAAAAATTATGGGTGTGTCAGCATCAGAATACTTAATGGCATTATCAATTAAATTTAATAATACTTGTTTAAAGCGACTATAATCTGCCTTTATCTCAATTGGATAAATTTCTGATTCGATTGTAATTGTGCGATCGCTATATTTTTTTGCCATCATGACAACTTCTTCAACCAAGTCATTCAGCACATAAGATTTAATTTGAAAATATAAGTAACCACTATCTGCACGTGCTAAATCAAGTAAATCTTGTAGTAGACGAATAGTGCGTTCAGCTTCTGATGCCGCAGTTTCTAAAGCTTCTTGTTGAGTTTGGGTTAAGTTACTCTGCCTTCGTAAGACGCTTTGCAAATAACCATGTACAATCGTCAAAGGCGTGCGTAATTCGTGAGATACATTACTCACAAATTCTCGCTCTTGCTCCCATGATTGGGAAAGGCGCGATAACAGCATGGTTAAAGTTTGAGCTAACTCTTTAACTTCACTGGGTGCATTATCAAGATATAGCTGTGCTTGTCCTAAATCTTCAGCAGAAATCACAGAAGCCATTTGATTTAGCTGGCGCAGAGGTTGCAGAGAGCGCTTAATATAAAATGCGATCGCAGCAGTTAAAACAATAATTGCTAAAACACTAGTAATACCTAGACTCTGAACCATTACGACAAATATTTTCTGTTCGCGGGTAATATTCTTGACTACAAATAACTCACCCAATAACTTACCCTGCACTTGTACACTACTACCACATAAAACAAAGTAGCTTTGGTTCACTTTGTAAACTTGTGGTTTAATCGGCATCTTAGTCAGGGTCATTAATTCAGCTATCGTATTGTCAGATAATAAATCCAAAGTGGTAGATTTTGCTAAAATTTTATGTTCGGGACTTTTTATCCATAATAATGTGTTGGTATTTGCTAAATTATTAATAGCCTTTTGCAACCCAGTTTCAGGTTGCATCATTTCACTATAAATTTGCACATCTTGCGGCAAGCGCTTGGCAATTTGTTCTATATTATATTTATGACTATCAACTAAGATTTGTTGCATTTTCCAACTAGTCCATGTAGCAAAGCTACCTAATACTAAAGCTGAAAATGTTGCAATACCAACCGTGAGGCGTGACTGTAAGGAAAATGGATCTATATTTATCCTAACTTTTATGATTTGCTTCACTGTTCAGGTTGCGTTTTAAGTGTTTAATAAAGCTTGAAAAATAAAATCAGACTGCTAAATGTAAAGTTACTGTTAACCCTACATCTTTAGTTATAGCTGATTTGAACTTATACCAATTAAATTAATGATTGCAATACATCCTTGGCTAAAGACGCGATGAATCGCGTCTCTACAAATGGTCTAATTGTCGCACTCTTTTTTCAAATTGGTATTACCTCAGTTGCATACCTATAGTGAAAAGTGCAGCAATTCCAAAATATTGCTAAATATTTTTATTTCATCGCCCTCTCAAATCTGCGAATTATTGTCTAATAATAATCTACATGTATTTAGTAGTAATTAAATTAATTTCTGCTGAGAATTACCTTAAAAATTTTAATCCTCGAAATTTATTCCGAAGCGGGGTGGTAATAACAAGCTTTTCTCGTTAGGGCAAGAGATAATCAGATTTGGATGTTGTTATGTTAAAGCGATCGCGTCGCGTCTTTATCCTTCTCTATTTCTGGTTCTTAATGCTGTGCTTCATATTCACCAAATTGCTAGATTAATTTAACATCTTCCCCATGATTTACTTCGCTACCAGTTAGACCAAAAATTCTTTCTTTAAGAATAGAATCTTCGCCATTCCAAAGTGCGCTCGCAAGTTGAAAATAAGCAAAACTATTAATTAACCACAAATAGCGAAGGAGACTAACGCTAACTTCAACCTATTGGTTGATAGCCTCTAGATATGGCCGCGGTTGGTGAAAACCCTGGAGTGAAGCATCGACGATCAGGCAAACTTCGATATGCATACCATCAGGATCGGAAAATGATAAGTTAAGTACTGGACCAAGGTCGGCGATCGCGCCATCACTCACACCTCGATCTATCAGTTTGCGGCGGATAATCTGAAATGCTGATTCTGTTGGGGCATTCAAAGCTAAGTGGTCGATGTGTCCCCGTCCAAACATATCTGGTAATCCAGAACTATGAATATTATTAGGCATCTCTGCTGCGTGAAGCACGCTCTGCGATCCAGCTAGCAGAAGTGCGTGACGAAAGGCTGGGGTCGTCTCTTGGAAGATTACTGGCATCTCGAATACATCAGTATAGAAGTCGATAAAGCGGTCGATATCTGCTGTCACCACTGCAACATGGTGGATACCTGATACAAGGCTCATGGTGTTACTCCAGTTAGATTGTGCAATTTCTTTTCTATGAATAGGGAGCGATAACTTCTCTAGGAGACGCCTTAGTGAAGCGCTCGCGATCGTGCCGTTGGTCAAAATCAACGATCGGCCCCTTCGGCACAATTCGATTTGGATTAATATCAGTCATGCTCATGTAATAGCCGCGCTTGGTATAGTCTAGATTGCAAGTCGCTTTGAACTCAGGACGCTGATATAGGTCTAGTAAATAATTCCAGAGATTTGGATAGTCGATAATTCGCCGCAGATTGCACTTAAAATGACCGTAATACACTGAATCGAAGCGATACAGAGTTACGAACATACAAATATCGGCTTCGGTGAGTTGATTGCCACATAAATATCGCTGCTGGCTAAGAATGGCTTCCCATCGATCTAAACTCTCGAAAAGTTCTGTTACCGCATCTTCGTAGGCTGCTTGCGAAGTTGCAAAACCAGCGCGATATACACCAGCATTGATTGGCAGATAAATTGCATGGATTGTTTCATCAATCTGATGCTGTAGGTCGCATGGGTATAAGTCTATTTTTTGTGTTGCCAATTCCCCAAACTCTACGTCAAACATCCGCATGATTTCGCGAGATTCGTTATTGACGATTGTTTGAGTTTGCTTATCCCACAACACCGGAACAGTAACTCGTCCTGTGTATTTGGGATCGGCTTTCAGATAAACCTCTTGCAAATATTGAGTGTGATTCACCGAGTCAGGAATAGCTCCCGGTGCTTCAGAAAACATCCATCCCTTGTCGCTCATAATCGGATCGACGATAGAGACTGAGATGGCATCATTCAAACCTTTGATTTCTCGTATAATTAAAGTGCGATGCGCCCACGGACAGGCTAAGGAAATGTAGAGGTGATAGCGTCCTGCTTCTGCCTTAAACCCACTAGAACCATCGGCAGTTACGCGATCGCGAAACGTTGTTGGCGTTTCCTTGAACTTACCGCTGGGATCTGATTTATTCCCATTGGTTGTCCATTTGCCTTCGATCATCATTCCTGACGGCATAATTTCCTCCTAACACTGGGGCGTGTCTATAAACTTTTGAGGATTACTTCAGCATTACGTCTTGCCTTTTCTGAAAGATGTTAATTTCTTAAAAATTCTTGACAAAATCGACTTTGCAGATAAACCAGGGTTCGGCGTATCAACTCGTTGTCGCCAACCAAGCACGCAAAACCTCTGCCACTGTCCATGCTTGGGCAATACATCCCCGTGGAGTCATCGGAGTATCACCATCAAAAATTTCGCTGAGACTGCCAACACCATGTGCAGTGAGATGATTAGCCATTGGTTCTAAAAATTGACGAGCCTGCTCAGGATTTTTGTAGACGCGCAGGTGTGCTAACACAAACGGCCCCAACAACCAACCCCAAACGGTTCCCTGGTGGTAAGCTCCATCACGTTGATACTGATTGCCACCGTATTCTCCCTGATATTGAGGATGATCGGGCGCTAGCGATCGCAATCCATAAGAAGTTAGCAGCGATCGCCCGCAAGCTTCAACCACACCCCTTTGCTGGGTAGGTGTGAGCGGACTTTCTGGTAATGACACAGCAAATATTTGATTAGGGCGCAGCAACCCATCATCACCATCAGGACTGTCCAAAACGTCGTAACAATAACCTGTCTCTTCATTCCAGAAGCGAGAAAATCTATACTTTGCCCGCTCTGCCATTGCCTCATATTCTTGGTGTGGTTTACCAAGGTGACGGGCAAACTTTGCCATTGTCCGTAAAGCATTGTACCAGAGGGCGTTAACTTCAATCGGCTTGCCAATTCGGGGCGTAACTACCCAATCGTCAACCTTGGCATCCATCCAGGTAAGTTGTACACCAGCAACGCCTGCATAAAGTAAGCCATCGGCTGCATCGAGATGGATGTTGTAGCGTGTACCGCGACAGTGCCAATCAATGATGTCTGCAAGTATGGGAAAGAGTTCACCAAGCAAAGTATCATCATCTGTAGCGCTGTAATAGGCGCGGACTGCTTCAAAGTACCAGAGAGTAGCATCAACTGTATTATATTCTGGTTGCTCACCTGCATCGGGAAAGCGATTAGGTAACATTCCCTGGTCTACGTATCTGGCAAAAGTGCGAAGAATTGAGCGTGCTACCTCTGGGCGACCAGTGGAAATTGTCAAACCAGGTAGACTAATCATCGTGTCGCGTCCCCAGTCGCTAAACCAGTGATAACCGGCGATGATGGTTTTGCCGTAGGGGTCTTCTGGCAATGAGCGATCGACAATAAACTGGTCAGCAGCTAGTACTAGGTGGTTGATCCAGTTAGGTGATTCCTTAGTCTTGAGGGGTCGATTAGTTTTCCAAAATCCAGTTAACTTTTGCTCTTGAGCGCGACGTAACTTGAGTGCCGCTTCACCGTTGAGATTTGGTTGTTTTTCTGTGCTGGCTACAAAGGCGATCGCTTCCCCAGGATTCAGTGTAACTTCAAAAGTGGCGGCGTGGAGGTGGTCTTCTTTATCTCTCAATCCCCGATAGCGTTCAACTGCCAAGTCAAAGCCATGATACCAATTGTGGACAACGGATACACTAACACGTGAAACGCTGCGTAGCTTGCCGCCGTAGGCATCGCCTTTAGGTGAATCACTCAGTAAATACAGTGGTACAGCACCCGGATAAGCAGTTACACAAATTCCCTGTTCTACCTCCTCAACAGACATGTGCCAACCATTGCTTTGAGTGTCGCTGTGATAATCGCGGTAGTTGACTATTGCTTTGAGCGTCAACTTTAGCGGTTGGGTGGCACGACGCAAAGTATATTGGACATAAGTTGTATTAGCGCCTTGTTGCATCCACACCCGTTTTTCTAATAAGGCATCAGCAACAGCAAAAGACCATACAGGAATTGTACCTTCCAGAGAAAAACGTTCAATATGCTGATAACCTTGGGGACTGACAATACCATCTGCCCAACGATTGGTGTCTAGAGAATAAGAGCGAGCCTCCTGCAAAGAAGCTGCGCGATCGCCATACAATACAGTTTCATCTAGTTTTGCCAGCATTAAGGTGCGACCCAGAGGTGGTTTCAATGCTGCTACCAATAGTCCGTGATAGCGGCGAGTCAACAAACCAGCCACAGTCCCAGAGGCGTAACCACCAATACCGTTAGTAACTAACCACTCCCGCGATTCTGCAATGTCAAGATTGCCGCAGATTTCCCGCCCAAATTCTATACACATAAGTCACGCCACTTTGCTTTAAATTCAAAATTAACAATCGCCATCATGCTTTTCTCTCTGCGTTTTCTATGCGTCTAAGGTTTGAAAGTAATTTATTGAACCATAGAGGCGCAGGGAACACGGAGAAAAGAGAAATGATCGTCCAAAAATTTTGCCCACCTTGAAAGGGCTACTCTAGCTTTTATTAGATTGGGGATTGATCCTCAGTTATTTGAGATTCATTCACTAGAGGATTGAGGACAACTTCATTAGCTACACTATCAGCTTTACGGGCACGAATTGCTGGACGCGATCGCTTATAACCAGCTCTTTCAGCTTTTTGGTGTTCGTAATCAATCAATCTGCCATAATATTCGTGCTTGCTTAAATTCATCGACAAGAAAATATGCTGGCGGATATTACCAAAACCTTTGCGGTTAAAAAACTTTAATGCTGAAGTATTGGTGGGGTCAGTATCTACCAACATAAACCGCGCCCCATCTTCAATCATCCGGGCAACGACTTTATCAACCAACTTATCTGCAACTCCCTGACGCTGATATTTTGGACTAACTCCTAGCCATAAAATATATCCATAAGTCCAGGATGCTTTGGTGATGATAGTTCCCAAAACGAATCCTGCTAATTCCCCATTTGTTTCAGCCACAAGACAGTATTCTGGATCGGTGTTGTAAAGTCCAATTACCTCCCATTCGTCCCAGGTGCGGTATAAATAAGGATATAAATCGCTGGTAAATAACTCTTCTCCCAAGTGGTAAACGGGAGCAATGTCGTCAATTCCTAATTCGCGTACATAAATTGCTTCAGTTTCGTCAAAGGTTGACATAAATTTACATAAATTTAAAAGTTATAGCTTCTTTATACCGCTATTGGATTTTACAAACATCCTCTAATTTATAGGGTTAAGTGAGACTTCTTGAATGCTGTCAAAATTTGGCAATGAGTCTTTTACTGCTTCTTCAGTTGCTTGTGTGCGATCGCACCGTTTGGCAAACTGACAATAATCACAGTTTTTACTACCCTCCACAACTTGCGGAAACTGCCGGTTATTTTGGTAGTTTTCCAGCCAATTAGTTAACTGACTTAATAGTTGATTAAGTTTCTTTCCTGTTTGTGCGTGTTGAGTATTACTGTAATTAAATTTAATATTTTGCGGTTTGCCTTCAGATTGGACAAACCAATAAGTCATGGAAATCTTTTCTGGCAAATAGTCACTAGTTTCTGCCAATACATATAGATAAAGCCGTGTTTGCCAGTTGGATTCTAACTTGCGTTTGTTGGGTGGTTTAGGATAAGTTTTCCAGTCGAGAATTTGCGCTTGTTGGTTATCTGCAATCAATAAATCATAGATGACTGTGAGCAAATAATCCTGAACTTGCAAAGTTCGGTAGTGTTCGCTTTCACGGAAAGTTTGATTATCAGATCCAGCCGTTAAGATTTCTGGCGCTGCATCAGCAAAACCTAGCATCCAGCTTTGGAGTTGCGCGTCTGCTTCTAGGAAACTATCTATTGGCAAACCCATTTCTCGCTGTTGCATTAGCAAGTGAAAACGACTACCCAAAGTTTGCCGTTCCTCTTGTTCTGGATTTGCGGGGGAATTGAGTTTTTCTAAATAGGTATGTTGAAATTTACGCGGACAAGCTTCTAGTAAGTTAAGTTGTCCTTGAGACAGTCGCAAGAGTTGAGTGGGAGTTGACAGCATTCTTCTATTTTAGAAGTAAATTATAATCTGCAACTCACCGAAATAGTGCTGAGTAACGAGTGCTGTTAGCGTTAGCGGGGCGTTTAGCCCGTGCGGAGTAAAAAAAGAATCAGGTAATGCATATTTAATTTTCACCAGATGTCTAGTACTCAGCTCTTGAAAGATAGTTCTCACGTCTGCTATTTCAACTCATCTTTATCTACCTCATCGTGGCGATCGGAATGTTTACTTTTTCCTTGGGACTTGATTGAGCCAAAGCTGTAGGCTATAGCTATCTTAACGATGTCAAAATATGCTGGGTGATTAGCTTTATTAACGATCGCCAAAGAAATTGACCCTGCCACTAAGATTACTAAAAGTGGCGAAAATGTTTCTATCCCAGAGCCGTTGTTGTTGTTAGACATGATACGATCTCCAAGTGAAAAGTTACGAAGCCTTTGGCTGACTTCATTCAGCGAAAGGCTATTTATGGTCAATATGAGCCTTAACCCCAAGACTCGAACATCATGGCGATCGCAAATAGACAGACTAGGAAAATCGCTATCCTCGCAACCCATGACCGTAGACTTGCGGATAAAAGCATCCCAACGATCGCATTTGCCCCAAAAGTGTGAGACACAACAAAGGCTATTCCCAGCCCCAGCAGCGCCAGCAGAAAATATTTGAGTCCGATACAAAACCACTTGAACAACAGATTATCGTTATCTTTGAGACTGGGTTTCATAGTTTTTTCCTGTTTTGAAAGTTGAATCTAGGTAGCAGTTTGCGCTCCCCCGACCACACTAAGGAAACAGCGAATCTCCACAGTTTTGCTCCTACCAAGTCAAGCTAGACAAAAGTCCTACTCCTGAGTGGAGTGGGAATACCAACAAAGGTGGTTTTGATATTTGCGGCTTATGAAAAATTAAGCTCTTTGATGAATTACCAGGGCAATCTAGATATCAAAAATTAGGCGTTCAATGCGCGTAAGATCACAGAACGCGCACTATGCGCATTGAACCCTCGAAATTCCTACAGGCAATTTGTATACTTGCCTTTTTCAGAATTTGCAGTTCCAGTCTTTGCCTTTATGTCTTACTCACTAAGTTTCTTTAATTCACCCGTAACCTTACTAAGTCACCGTGGTTTCTACTGTTAAACTCACTATAAAGTAACTTAGTTACCTAGGTCAAGGTAAACTATAGAGAAAATTATCTAAATAGCATAAGATACTATGAAAATGTCTGAAATATCTAGCTAAAGAGGGAAAAGGAAATCAGAAAAACTGTCCCCTATTCCCTGTCCTTTGTCCCCTTCGTCAATGAATGCTCACTTTTTGCAGGAACCTTGACTCACATAGTGAGATAACATTGGTGTGTAGTCTGTCTTTGTGTGAGTATGAGTGTCATTCCCGAAAACGTTCTTTTGGCTTTAGCCGAAAAACGGTGCTTGTCTAACAGCGAAATCGAGGTGTTTTTACACGCTGTTGAGGGACAATCGCCAAATGCGATCGCGAAAAAATTGGCAATCAGTGCCGAGGCAGTACGCAAAAGATTAAGCGAAGTTTACAAAAAATTTAATGTTACTGGTAGCGGCCCAGGTAAGCTCACTAAGTTACAGCAAGTTATAGAATCTGAGTATCTAGCATCTTCAGATAATCAGAAATCCATTGCCCAAAACCGCCAAGATTGGGGTCAAGCGCCTGGTATCTGCTTTTTTCGGGGACGCATAGCAGAATTGTCTCAGCTAACGCAGTGGCTCATTAAGGATAATTGCCAACTAGTAGCAATATTGGGAATGGGCGGAATCGGCAAAACTGCTTTATCTGTGAAATTGGCAAAGGAAGTTCAGGAAAATTTTGAGTACTTGATTTGGCGAAGTCTCCGCAACGCGCCACCCGTCGCAGAGATGTTGGCGAGCCTAATCGGGTTTTTATCTGATGAGAGAGAAACAAATTTGCCAGAAAGCGTAGATGGTAAAGTAACGCTGCTGATTAATTATTTACGAGAGCGTCGTTGTCTTTTGGTATTTGATAATATAGAGACAATTTTACAAGAAGGCGATCGCGCCGGACAATATAGACAAGAATACGAAGATTATGGTCAACTACTTAGTCGGGTAGGGGAAGAACCACATCAAAGCTGTTTGGTGCTAACATCTCGTGAAAAACCAAAAGAATTTGCTCCTTTAGAGGGAGAGGCATCACCAGTCAGAACATTATCGTTAATTGGCTTAGGAGAAACAGAAGGGCAAGAAATTCTCCAAGATAAAGGGTTATCTGGCTCACAACAAGAATGGACCAAGCTAGTTGAGAAGTATTCAGGTAATCCTTTGGCGTTAAAGCTAGTTTCTGAGCCAATTCGGGAGTTATTTGGTGGTGATATCGCTGCTTTTCTGGCTGAAGGAGAGATAATTTTTGGCGACACCCGGAATTTACTAGACCAGCAATTTGAGCGGTTGTCAGAGATCGAAAAAGAAATAATTTATTGGCTAGCAATCAAGCGCGAGTTAGTTTCTCTAGACGAATTGCTCAATGATATTGTGCGTCCCTTGACTAAAAGGGAAGTGATGGAGGCGCTAGAATCACTACGGCGGCGATCGCTAATTGAACAAAGAACAGCACTTTTCACCCTCCAGTCTGTGGTAATGGAATACATAACCGACCAACTTATTGAACAAGTTTGTCATGAAATTACCACTAATAATATTAGACTATTTATGAGCCATGCTTTAATGGAAGCTACGGCCAAAGATTATATTAGAAACACTCAGATTACCCTGATTATTAAACCAATTATAGATAGGTTATCAACTATTTTTAGATATGCTAAAAATATTGAACATCATCTATATCAAATTTTATTGTTCCTGCGACAAACTCCCCAAACAGCAGGATATGCAGGTGGAAATCTGTTAAATATTCTTTGTCAATTACAAATTGATTTTAGCGGTTATGACTTTTCAAATCTGACTATTTGGCAAGCATATTTACAAAGTGTGAATTTGCATCGAGTGAATTTTGCCAATACCGATCTAGCTAAATGCGTTTTTGCAGAAACATTAGTTAGTATTTCGTCAGTCGCATTTAGCCCAGATGGAAAACTTTTGGCTACAGGTGATGCTGATGGCAAAACTTACTTGTGGCAAGTTGACGATGGAAAACTACTTTTTACCTGTATTGGACATAGCAGTTGGGTAAAATCAGTTGCCTTCAGTCCCGATGGTCAAACTTTAGCTAGTGGCAGTGATGACCAAACCGTGAAATTATGGGATGTTACTGATGGTAA
The DNA here is from genome assembly GCA_015206945.1 of Nostocales cyanobacterium LEGE 12452. Classification (GTDB taxonomy): domain Bacteria; phylum Cyanobacteriota; class Cyanobacteriia; order Cyanobacteriales; family Nostocaceae; genus Nostoc. Next base: position 13,085 of record JADEXV010000040.1, read on the forward strand.
ATGCCTGAAAACTTTGCACGGACATAGCAATTGGGTCAGGTCAGTTGCCTTTAGTCCCGATGGTCAAACGTTAGCTAGTGGCAGTGAAGACCAAACAGTAAAGTTATGGAATGTCCACATCGGCAAATGTCTGATAACTTTGCAGGAAAATACCAATCGAATTATGTCAGTTGCTTTCAGTCCCGATGGTCAAACTTTAGCTAGTTGCAGTGAAAAGCAAACAGTGAAGTTATGGGATGTTCGTGATGGTAAATGCCTGAAAATTTTGCAGGGACATAGCAGTTGGGTAAGGTCAGTTGCTTTTAGTCCCGATGGTGAAATTTTAGCTACTGGCAGTGACGACCAAACGGTGAAATTATGGGATGTTCGTGATAGTAAATGTTTGAAAACCTTACAGGGACATACCAATCGCGTTTGGTCGGTTGCCTTTAGTCCCGATGGTCAAACTTTAGCTAGCGGTGGCGACGACCAAACGGTGAAATTATGGGATATTAATGATGGTAAATGTCTGAAAACCTTCCAAGGGCATACCAATCGGGTAAGGTCAGTTGCTTTCAGTCCCGATGGTCAAACTTTAGCTAGTGGTAGTGAAAACCAAACAGTGAAGTTATGGAATGTCCAAGATGGTAAGTCTTTGACAACGTTGCAGGGACATAGCAATCGGGTAAGGTCAGTTGCCTTCAGTCCCGATGGTCAAATTTTAGCTAGTGGCAGTGAAAAGCGAACAGTGAAATTATGGGATGTCCGTAACGATAAATTCCTCAAAATTTTGGAAGGGCATAATAGTTGGGTACGTTCGATTGCCTTCAGTCCTGATGGTCAAATTTTAGCTAGTGGCAGTGAAAAGCAAACAATTAAATTATGGGATGTTCACACAGGGAAATGCCTCAAAAAATTGCAGGAACATACCAATCGAATTAGGTCAGTTGCTTTTAGTCCAAATGGTCAAATTTTAGCTAGTGGCAGTGACGACCAAACGGTGAAATTATGGGATATCTACACCGGCAAATGTCTCCAAACTTTAAAAGGGCATACCAGTTGGGTAAGATCGGTTGCCTTTAGTCCCGATGGTCAAACTTTAGCTAGTGGCAGTGAAAACCAAAGAGTGAGGTTATGGGATATTTATACAGGGAAATGTCTCCATATTTTGGAAGGGCATAGCAATCGGATTAGGTCAGTTACTTTCAGCCCGGATGGTCAGACTTTAGCTAGTGGCAGCGATGACCAAACCGTGAAGTTATGGGATGTTTTCATGGGCAAGTGCTTCACAACCTTGCAAGAACATACTAATCGAATCTGGTCAGTTGCCTTTAGTCCCGATGGTCAAACTTTAGCTAGTGCCAGTGAAGACCAAACGATAAAATTATGGGATGTCTATAATGGCAAGTGCCTGAAAACCTTACAAGGGGCTAATTGGGTAAAGTCAGTTGCCTTTAGTCCCGATGGGCAAACCCTGATTTGTGGTAGCCAAGATGAGACAATCAAGCTTTGGGATGTATCGACGGGTGATTGCCTAAGAACACTGCGATCGCCACGACCCTACGAAGGAATGAATATTACCGGGGTTACAGGGTTAACCGCAGCGCAGTTAGTGACGCTAAAAGCTTTAGGGGCAGTGGAAAATGCATAGCAAAAATAAAAGGTAAAAGAATGAATTTTGCCTTTTTCCTTCATCCTTTTACCTTTTTTATGTACCTGATGCTTATTTCATGTTAGCCCTTGCATCCTTAACTGCGGCAAAGAAAAATAATCCTGTGAGTGGAATGCTTAATACCAGGATAATTGCCGTGGCTGTAAAACCAAAATCTGGTTGTCCGTAACCGAGTTCAAAAATTGAACCGACGGCTGCGATCGCACTTACACAAGAACCGCCCAGAAATAAACTGCTTTTTGGAGTTAAATACACTACTGCCCCCCCTATGCTATTGGTTTCACCGCTTGATACGAGAAGCCATTCTTAGATAGCTCCTGGGCTAAAGTCAAGGAGTTTTCTACACGGTCTACAAATACCACGCCGTTAAGGTGATCCATCTCGTGCTGAATGCAGCGTCCTAGGAGGTCATTAGCCTTCAATGTCCGGGGACGACCGTACTCGTCCTTATAGGCAATTTCTACGACTTCGGGGCGCTTCACGTCTAAATATACGTTGGGAATACTTAAGCATCCTTCTTGGGCAACAGAGGTATCGCGGCTGACTTGTTTAATGGTGGGGTTAATCAACACCAAAGGCTGATTAGCTGCGTTCTCTGGTTCCAGGTCGATGACAACTAGTTGTTTGTGAATTCCCACTTGGGGTGCAGCCAAACCAATGCCATCTTTGCTATACATAGTTTGCAGCATTTCGCGCACTATTTGGCGAAGTTCGTCATCAACTTTAGAAATCCGCTTTGCAGCTTGACGCAGGACGCGATCGCCTAAATAATGAAGTTCCAAAGGTGGATTTTTTAACTTTTTTTTCTCGACAGCAATTTCAGAGGGCATGAGTCTCGATGGCTAGATGGTGAAAATTCCTACTATTTTCATTCTATCAATCTCAGTTAGAGGATGTTTAAAAAGTCCTGGAGTATACCAAAAACCCATCTGCCATTTCTCTTTTTGCTTGCCTAACGGCAGGCTGATGCCAAGAGTGAGAGGCTGTGAAACCCTTATTTTATTGTCAGGAAGGTTTGCTATGGGGTTACGTCTCCGAGGTTGTATTGTTAGTAATAATACTTTTTAAACATCATCTTAGACGTAGTACCAATCTCCAAAATAATTCTTGTGAAGTCATGTTGTACCAGACTTGGAGTGATAACTTTATCGAGGCTGACATCATTAAACAGTCTTTTTAAAGCTTCTGAGCCTCGCCGAATGTGAAATCGATTGTAAGTCGTTTCAGCCTATTTCTGATTCACATCTGATTGCAACTAGGATTTCTATACAATTTTTGTTAGTAAAAAGATTTATCCAATCAATTTCTTATTGATGGAAACCTATATTTAGCAATATTTTCTCGCATCTTCACCACATTCATTGACTAAATATAATAAACACTTAAAACGAAGAGTAACAATCTGTTCGTAAAGAGGGTTCAATTTACATAAAGGTGGAATCTGAAACAGAGTCCGACCGAAAACTTTAACAGTTCTTGCAAAAGGGCAATTGGAAGGAATTATTTTGCACAATAGTCTGGCTAGATTAGAATTATGTATTTCTACGGACTCAAGCTGATCGCGGATCTGGTTTAAGAAGCTATTGTCCAAATTGGCTTTATTTAATAAGTTCATGGTTTAACTTTCCTTCCATCAATCTGTTTCTCCCTATCAAATTACTACGATATCCAGAGAAAAACATCGTATAAATACCAAACTATTTTTCCACTTTTTGGAGGTCAGTTTAAAGAACCGTAGAATTGCTGAGAAACTAGAACAGCTAGCCAATTATTATCAATAACTATTAGAGGCAATAGTGAGTATATCTGTGGCAAATGGCATGAGAGCGAGTAAATGGTCAAGGCAGCAGGAGGACAGAAGAAGGAAGTAGCCATAGATAAAAGCTGATATATTGGCAAACTTTGCACCATTGACTATAAATAGTGGTGTTATTGACGCAAAAACGCAAAAGCTGAACTTAGTGCTTTGGCGTTAAGTTCAAATTTTGAGGTAATGTGTGTTTAAATCTTTCACGAAACTTGATTATCTGCTGAAAGAAACTTTCCTCGGTTTACTGCGGGGAGGTTGGATGAATTGGGCTGCTGTAAGTACTGTAACGGTGTTACTGTTTTTATTCGGTTTGAGTTTGCAAACCTCTTGGCAAGTCGAAAAACTCCTCTATCAGTTTGGCAGCCAGTTGGAAGTGTCAGTTTATCTCGAACCAGATACACAAATCGAAAGTATTGAGCCACTAATCGCAAAAATGCCAGAAGTGGCGGCGATAAAAACCATTACTAAAGAACAAGCTTGGACTAAGTTGGTTAAGGAAATGAGAATTTCTGATATTGAGGGTGCTACCCAGCAGCTAGGTGAGAATCCTCTAGTTGATGAGATGAAGGTGAAAGCACGTAATTCTCAAGTTGTACCAACCTTAGCAACACAGTTGGCTAAATTACGAGGAGTTGAGACGGTGCAGTATGTCGATGAAGCAGTTAAACGCATTGCCCAGTTACACCGAGGTCTAAACTGGATTACTTTAACAATTACGATTATTCTGACTTTAACAGCGATCGCAGTGACTACTACCACAATTAGGCTGATTGTCACGGCGCGTCGCCAGGAAATTGAAATTATGCAACTAGTGGGAGCGACTTCTGTTTGGATTTACCTCCCGTTTATTTTACAAGGAATTGCCTTTGGTTTGGTTGGTGGTGCGATCGCTTGGAGTTTCATTTCTGTGATTCAACAGTTTCTCGGTAAGTTGCTAGTCAATCAACCTGAGTTTATCCAAGTCATCACCAACAGAGTGCAACTCACTCCAGCAGAAATTTTATTATTGCCTCTGATTCTTTTGAGTTTCGGTGCAGGTGTAGGATTAATGGGGAGCTTATTTGCTGTCCGACGTTTTGCTAAAGGATAGTCATTGACAAATGACAAAATCACTATGAAATCACAATGGGAATGTTTTTTGCAGAATCTCGGTATTTGGGAAGGTTCATTTACGAATTTTTCTCCCCAAGGAACATTTTTGAATGATACTCCTAGTTGTCTTTCCCTAGAACATTTGAACAATAGCCAGAAAGTGCGCCTAACTCTGAGCCGTTCGGGACAAGATATAGTCAGAGACTTTAATACCGTGGGAGGGGGTCTGCTGTTTTTTGAAAATGGTTCATTTTCTGAAGGTTTAATTCAGCTAGGGCCATTTTCTGAATTTGGTGGAGAACTCGCTTTTGTTCATGAAAATCGCCGCTTGCGTCTGGTACAACTGTTTGATACTACCGGTCAGCTAAAGGAATTAATTTTAATTCGAGAACATCTTGCTGGAACCCCAGCAGCAGAACGTCCAACTTTGCAGATAAATGATTTGTTGGGAGAATGGCAAGGTCAAGCAGTAACCATATATCCAGATTGGCGATCGCCTGATACTTACTCTACAACCTTAAAATTACAACTTGATGATGCTGGGCGATTAATTCAAAATACATCTTTTGCAGAACGCACAATTACCTCAACTGCTACCATCAAAGACTCGATTGTTCTCTTTGACCAAAACCCAGAAAAGCAGGTGCAAGTATTATTTTTACCAGATGGCGCTTCTGCAACATCACCTGTCAAAGTGCAGTTACGCCAACCATTTTTTATGGAAGCAGGTTGGTTAATCCAGCCAAACCTACGCCAAAGGATGATTCGCAGCTACAACGACAAAGGTGAATGGGTTAGTTTGACTTTAGTTACTGAAAAAAAGCTTTGATCTAGCGGCTTGTCGCCAGAAATCGCTCTATTATAACTACACCTTGCGATATAAAGTTGTACTCAATTAACATTAGCCTCAGAAATAACAGTCACACAGGCATTCACTAAGGGTAACAACGGCCCTAGTTGCTCTTGTCCATTCACTGCTAAATCGCTGTGACACAAATAAACTCTCTCAGATACACGAGAGAGCAAATCTGTCAAAATTCTTTGCAATCGTTGTTCTTCTGCCAATTTTTCATCTTCTGCTGTCCAAGGTTCGCCTAATCTATCTCGGAGAAAAAACGGCGCACCAAACAAAGTCGCTGCACCACCTTTCGCCCATAGAGGTGAACCAGCATCTAGCCAAAAATGCCACTGGTGCGATCGCCTACTAGATCGATATTGAAATATAGTTGCTAAGGTGACAGCCTTTCTCGCTCCACCAATGGGGCGCACAGGGTAAGGGTTGGCGGTAATTGTACCCCGTCGCAGTAATTGAATGAATTCAATAATAGTTGTATAAGGCGTTGTTTCAACTGGGGCAATTTGTCGTAACCTGGTGTCAATTTCCCAATAATGTTGGGCGGTTTCTAATAATTCCCGCAATGCTGCTAGTTGTTCGTAAGGAAGATTACTACCATTCCATAAAAAGCGCTGAATTGCTCTGTCTAACAGAGAAATAGGACTAGGAATTAACCGCAATTCTTGTTGCGATCGCTGTTGTTCTAACCACTCTAATATTTCACTATAGGCTGTAGTCGCTGCATAGCCAATTCGATCCCAGCGTTCGAAGGCTGATACTGGTAGCAAATTAGGGCGATCGGGATGGGGTACAAAGCAGTAATCTGCAATCAAACCAGCACGTACCGGGTCAATGTGAGTGCTGAGTGCTGAGTTGTGAGTGCTGTTAGCGGTAGCGGGGCGTTCAGCCCGTAAGGAGTTAGGAGTTAGGAGTGTGGGGTTTTCTGGTGGTTGTTGTTTTCTGCTCAATACAACCAGCATTTCTGCGACGGCATCCCGATCTACGAGTCGTCCCAAGCCGGGATAAACTAGTGCCAGCATGGTGAGTAAGGCGCGAATGACGGGCGAACTAATTAGGGGACGTTGGTCATTGAGCGATTCTACTGGGATATTTTGTTTAACGAGGATTTCTACTAGAGTATAACGAGCGATCGCATCTAAACCTGGTGCAATAATCGCCACTTCTTCTGGTTGCACTTGCTTTGATTGGATGGCATTAGCAATTTCCTCTGCTGTTTGCCGCAATAATTGGGCGCGGGAGGTGGTTTGAATTGAATACACTGTTTTTGGTAAACTCAACAGTATCATCGGTTCTGTAACTAATTCCACCATCTGTTTAGTCAATTGCTCGCTCAGAGACTCTGGAGGCGGCCCATTCAAAATTTCTACCCGACAACGCTCTGCTAACCCTTCTAGGTAGTTAGGATCTGCTCCCAATCCCAATCGCACTGCACCGTCAGGATTGTAACTAAATGCGCCAACTGCACCTTGATCTAATAGCAATTCAAACAAAAGACGCGCTACGCTGGGATAATCATCGACATCATCCGCCAATACTGCCTGATAGCGTTTAGTTAGGTGCTGCTGATAATTGCGATCGCTTAATAAGTGCTGACTATAAAGTTCGGTAATAATCCCATAAGTAAGTAATCCCCTCTCTAAACACCAATTACGCCAATCTAGCAGCAAAGATGCCAGAAATTCCGGCTCTAAAGTTGTGGTATTTTCCCCCAAGCCTTTGGCCAAAATCTGGGCAATATCTTCGCAAGGTATACCACTGTAAGCTGCTAATTGTAATAAGTCCAAGATGCGACGCACCAAGCGAGATTCATTCACTCCCGCAACACGTAAAATTTCTTCGTCTAATTGCGGACGCCAAAGTTTGGTTGCTAACTCTTGTTCGGTTTCTGGTCGCAATCTTACCGGAAACTGTGCTTTCAGGTTCAACGAGTTAATCAGCAACGGCCAAAATAAAATAACTTCATCCTGAAAAAAACCTAGTGGCGTCTTGGCACGAACCGGATATTTACCCAAAGTGGAGGTAACAATTATATCTCCTAACTCTCGGCGATTATCATCATTGGCAGCTAAAACTAAAACTCCCGGCTCTGTTTGTTTAAGATATAAAAATTCGGGTGCATGACCAGTTTTTTTATGTTTTGTTTTTTTCGTATAAAATGATTCAGTATATTGTTTTTCTGATGTTACCCAATTACAAAATTGCTCTACTAAGCGAGCTGTCTTACCACTGCGGCTAGTGCCAACAATCCAAACCGAATGAGAAACCACAAACTTTCTCCTTGTAGATTTGTTAGTATACCTCGTGCGTTAACTTAAGGTTAATAGTCACCAAATAATGCTGAATGATTATCTGCAATGAAAAACTCTGTTTTTAGTCAAAAAATCTATTCTTTTTTACTTGCTGCTTATCGATGGTACTTACAGACTCCTGAACGTTCTTTAGATGAAGCTTACGATGCAGCATTAAAGATTCAGGAAATAGAAGATAAGCATTTCAATGGTAATAAAATAGACATTGACTCAGCGATGTACAGTAACAGCGTGATGGATTATTTTGAGTCAGACCTCAATAAGCTATTAAAAATTGCCAGGATGCGGCTGACGGAGTTTAGAGGAAGCCGCTGGTTTTTAAATGAAGATAATCAAAAAGCTGCCCAAAAAGCAGGTATAGAGTATCTAAGTCCTTCTTTGGTTTTAGAAAAGCTAAACTTTATCGATCAAGTTATATCTAAATACACAACCAGTTCCGATAAAACACCTTCCAAAGCTTTAGTAGTAAAACCTCCAAATCTACCAGTAAACTCTGTCACATCTGACGAAAAATCGCTCCTCGTCAATACTCCACCATTACCACCCAAAATACCAAATCAAGACTTAAAAAATAAACCCAAAGCCAAGAGTAAAACCGATACAATGGGTGTTTTACCTCGCTCTATTTTAAGTACTATCAGTCGTCTGCAAGTTGAATTAGACCCCAATTCGGAAGAAGAAGTAATTCAGAGCTTTCGTCAAACTCAGAAAAGAACAATAATATCTATCAGGTTTATTTTACTATTAATTATCATACCACTTTTAACGCATCAGATAGCAAAAGCTTTTGTAGTTGGCCCAATTATTGACAGATTTAGAACCACTGAGGAAATGCAGATATTTATCAATTCCGAAATGGAAGAGGAAGCCCTTGTAGAATTACAAAGATTTGAAGAAAAACTCAAGTTTGAAAATCTCATTATCAAAGCTCCTCCACTGTTACCTGAGCAAATAGAGACTGAAATGAAAAATAAGGCAAAAGAGATTGCTGAAGAATTTCGTCACGAAAGCTCTGGTGCTATCAAAAATGTTTTTGCAGATATGTTCTCAGTGGTTGCTTTTATCTGGCTTATGTTAGTCAGTAAGTCTTCTATTGCTGTAGTCAAAGATTTCTTTGATAATATTGTCTATGGACTTAGTGACAGTGCGAAGGCATTTATCATTATTTTGTTTACTGATATTTTTGTAGGATTCCACTCTCCTCATGGCTGGGAAGTACTACTAGAAGGAGTATCACGCCATTGGGGATTACCGGCAAATAGAGATTTTATATTCTTATTTATCGCTACATTTCCGGTAATTTTAGATACTATATTTAAGTATTGGATCTTCCGCTATTTGAACCGGATATCGCCTTCTGCTGTTGCCACTTACCGTAATATGAATGAATAGGGAATTGGGCATTGGGTAAAATTTTTGGTGTTTTATTTTAGGATTTGAGCGAGGTGGAATCATTTTAAAAATTTTGAATTTTAATGAAAAAGACACTTACTGGATTAGGAAAGTTTAACAAAATTATCGCCATCAGTTTACCTGTAATTTTTTCAATTTTACTGGTGCGGATGCAATCTTTGACTCATCGAGAAGTCATTTCACCAGAATGTCAGGTGAAAAAGTGGGATCTTCCAGTGTCCTTGAATGCTGAAAATCAAGATGCATTTCCACAAAAGCAAAAATTACCATTAATCCAAAGACTACCAATTACTTGTTGTGAAAGTGATACCTCTTGTTTGGATGAAGTAATTTATGGCAAAATACCAGAAAAAAAGGCACTGATAAGTGCGATCGCTCGCAGTCTCCAATATCTGCAAACAGCTAATGCTGCGGCTGCTTATCAAAACTATCCGGTGGGTGGGATTACGCGCGATCGCGTCATCAAAAGCTTGCAAAGATTCCGCGAACTCCTATTAAAAACCAATTCTGCAACAGAATTACATCAAGCCATTGAGCGGGAATTTGTTCTTTACCAGTCAGTCGGTAAAGATAACCAAGGTTCCGTTTTATTCACCGCCTATTATGAGCCACTTTACGCAGCCAGTCGCGTCCCGACAACAGAATATCGCTATCCTGTTTATCGTTTACCTCCTGATTTCAACTCCTGGACTAGGCCTCATCCCACACGCGAGGATTTAGAAGGAGCAGATGGTTTACAAAGTGCAAAAGGGAAATTACGAGGATTAGAGTTGTTTTGGTTTCGCGATCGCCTCGAACCATATCTAGCTCAAATTCAAGGTTCAGCGAAACTTCAGCTTCCTGATGGTACTCAAACCACAATCGGCTATGCGGGTAACACTGCTTATAACTACAAAAGTATTGGGCGAGAATTAATAGATGATGGCAAATTACCGCAAGAAGGTGTAACTATGCCAACTATTCTCGATTATTTCCAAAAGCATCCCCAAGAATTAAATATTTATATTCCGCGCGATCGCAGCTTTGTTTTTTTTCAAGAAAATCACGGAAAGCCAGCTCAAGGTTCGATCAACGTACCATTAACAGCAGAGCGTTCTATTGCTACAGATAAATCTCTCATGCCTCCTGGTGCTTTAGCATTGATTCGCGCTTCTATTCCTTTTGTTAATCCTACCGGAAAAATGCAGGAGCGCATTATTAGCCGCTATGTTCTTGACCAAGATACCGGAGGTGCAATTAAAAGTGCAGGTAGAGTGGATTATTTTTTAGGTACTGGGAAAATCGCAGGCGATCGCGCTGGTGTTACAGTCAGCAATGGACAATTATTTTATCTCTTACTCAAATGAAATCGGCGGTTAGAAACCGCGTCTACACAGTCAAAACCCGAAATTTTTAAGGACGAGAGTTTGTGTAGTCGCGAATTCTATTGCCCTGGCTTTAAAATGGAGTTAGTCTACTAGGCTTCCAAATCCATTTCACCATCATCATCGTCATGATCGTAAGGGATATCGTCAAGGTCTATCATTTCGGAAATTTCTTCTACTTCAGTTAGATACTCAGATTCTTGATGTTCGCGTTCGATTAGACGACCAGTTGACTTCAACCATTCCAAGAGAATAAACTCATTACTTGTACGAATTACAGGCGCTCGCTGATTACGAGGTTCTTCACGCAGAGGACTTATAGGCATAAAAAAAACTCACTTTGAATTACAGGTTAGCGTACAAAAAGGTCAAAATTGTACATTAAGGTTAAAAGTCTTGGATGACAAGTCTTTTTTCAACAGACGAAATATGACCCATTGAAGTTTTGTCTCAAGTCCATTTAGCTACTTATCATTAAAATGTCCCGGCGTCAGTTTTAATAATAAATATTTCAGCGGATGCAATATATAATATTACAAAGCATTTGGTAGCTTGACGAGAGTTTCATACATATCAGAGGGTAATGCAGACAGTCTATTAGCTACAGCGACTGCATCAGCTAAGTTACTAAATTGACACCGGACTATTTCTTGTCCGTTTCCTGAAGGGAATCGTTTCCTAGCTTTATTAGATACAGCACAAATAATTGCTAAAGCTTTGGCGAACCCGTCTTTTGTCAATATTCTTTCTTGAGCGAACCCTTCAACAGGGATAAGACAAACCTCAAACCGATAGCCAGGTCTGGGAGATACAGCTATGTCGATATATGGTTTATCTTCTTTTCTGATTCGACGTAAATATTGGGCTGTTAAATTAGTATCATGCAAATCAGTCCCAAGGGCGTAAGTAAAAAAGCAATCTTCTGTGAGGGACTCAGGACGAGTAATTATATCCGTGGGCATAAGTTCTAGTAGTATCGGTATATTGTCTGCGTGTGTGACACACTATACTTGTCCGTTCTTCTTAGCACATTTTTTTGACCAAACCCCATTGGGGCGGGTGTAGGGTGTGGGGGAAGATTCTGCCCCAACAACCAGTGGGATACAAGCCTCGTCGTTTGAAGATGATTGCATTGGTAGGGGCTTGTACCCCTACCAATGCTGTCTTTCCTACACCCTAAACCCTACCCCCTACACCCTTCTTCGTGACTGTTAGATGTATCAGTGTCAAGCGAGACATTGAAATACATTTTGACTAACTAAAATTTCAATTTTTGAAATACTTATGACATCAAACACCTTCAGAATCAAAGGGTGTAGAGATTTAGATTCGGAGAGGGGTCTATATAGTCAGTTACATAACCGAAAATATTTCTCAACATAATAAAATCATAACATAGTTGACGCCAAATCCTGCGATCGCTCCACCTGACAGCATTGGTGAATGCCTAAAAGCGATCGCGATCGCAAACTATCTGAATATTTATTGATACTCATCTACTTATAAACTGAGTGGGAACCGCTAAATTAACGTAATTATGGAGAAGCTTAAATATATTTTGGGAATTTAGAGATGTTTGAAAAGCGATTTTTATGGCGATTTCATTTCTTTTTTTAGAGAAAAATCTGAAGCTTTCACTTAATATTTAGTTTTGGTTATTAAGACTTTTTAGAGGTTTTAATCAGTAATTAATAGACTTTATTAATTGCTTGACAAACTGCACACTATTAAAACTTAATCTGAATCTATAGTTTGCGGCTATTTATCTCAAAGTTGTGGATTTTTCAACGTTTTTTGTGTTTTTCACGACATCAAAAAAAAAATAAATAGTGGTTTATGCTACCTAACAAAATCATTAATCGTGCCATTCACGTTATTGACCCAGTGCTACTACGGTTTTTGTAGTGTAGGTAGTAAAAATAGGCTTTCTGATCCTTTTCAAATAGGGCTATACCAACCAATATTTCTGGCATTTTCTCACTAGTGTTTAAGCTAACAAATTATACCAGTCTTAGATAAAACTGCACTCAACATATAAGTTAAAGCGTAGCAATATCTCGTAGGTTAAGGGGTAAAACCAACACATACGAGATGTTGGAGTCTTGGATTGCGTCCTTCAAACGCCACTTGCTTCTTTCTTGGAGTCAAAGGAGGGGCTTGGCGTAGCTTGCTTAAACGCAGAAAAGCCGGGAAACCCTTCTAAATATGTGGTTTTCAAACCTAGATGATGTAGCAATCACTTTTCAGATTGGTATTAGTCATGAGTAACAGCGATCGCAAAACCCGTTAAAACTAGCTACCATTCCGTCTCCACTAAACTTTTTTGAGGTATTCAATGAACAAGATTAATCTGTACAAACAACACCAGGCCAAAAATCAGGTATTGATTTTTACTTCTTTGACTGTTTTGGCTTCTTCATTAGTACTACCCTTCCAACAAGCTTTTGCTGCAACATTGACTACTGTTGTAAATTCCAATGGCAGCAACGGAGCTACACCAAGAGCTGGTGTACTTAAGGGTAACGGTACTGATAACAATCTTTATGGGACTACTTCTGCTGGTGGCACTTCTGGCAAAGGAACTGCATTCAAGTTAACTCCTACTGCTTACACTACTCTAACCACACTAATCAACTTCACCGGAAAATCCGGAATCAACAAAGAGACTAATCCAGTCGCTAGATTATTTCAAGCAGCCGATGGCAATTTATATGGGGCAACCTTTACAGGCGGTACAAGCGACCTCGGCACCGTGTTTAAGTTGGCGAAAACAGCTTTTACAGCCCTGACAATTCTGGCAAATTTCACAGGCACTAATGGTGCTAACCCAGCAGGCCGACTGATTACAGGTACTGATGGCAATTTGTGGGGGACAAGCTCTACAGGTGGTGCCAATAAAAAAGGAACTATATTCAAGGTTTCGCCCACTACTAGGGCACTCACCACCATCACAAGCTTCAGCGGTACTAATGGAGCAACTCCATTAGCAAGATTGCAACTGGCTACCGATAGAAACTACTACGGCAGCGCCTCAGCCGGTGGAGCAAGTGCTAAAGGAACAGCTTATTGTTTCATATCATGTTCGCTCTGAAGAACCCTAAAGAGCCAAAACTATGCTTGGTCTGCTCTAAGAGCAAGCCTACGGTCTATACACAATTCTGAAATATTTATAGTAGCTTGCTCAGATACCTGTGAAGTAGAGAAAGTCAAGGCTTTGAAGTTGGTTGATCCAGGCTATTTGTATGAGAGGATTGATACAATTCTCAAAGTCGAGAGGACTCTACCAGTTCAATCTTGATATTTGCAATCCAGCTTCTCAAATCAGAGAAATTTGGTTTTAGATAAATCTTAATATCATGTTAACTTAACTTTAGAATACTGATGTAGAATATAGAACTTTACTACAGGTTTATAATTTAATTAATAATGAATGATGTTAAAGCATGTTGAATTAGATTAGTTGTAAAATTAGATACAAGGATTAGTTATAGTACACATAGGAAAATTAGCAAATGTTTAGACAAAGTTCTCACGAGAGAAACTTTTTCAAAGCTTTAACTGGTAGTGCGGCGAAAGAATCTCACAAGTTAAGACGGGCATTTAAATCCTGTCTGACCATTCTGCTTGAATCTGTACCTTTTTTGATTGCTTGTGCTGTATTAGTTAGCGTTATCAGCCTCAAAAGTCCTATTTTGGTCTTTTGTTTACTTGTTGGTAGTTTAATTGCAGTCATCATCCAGCAAATTGGGCAGCAAGTGAATTTACCAAGGCGATCGCTAATATTATTACAAATTTTAGCAGCAGCGATCGTTCTGAGTTTATATTGGTTAGACTGGTTTGCAGCCCCCGCACAAGCACAGTTTTTTGGGGAAGCTGAAAAGTTTTTCAAAAAAACCTTAACAGCGAACAACGCTGGTGCTAGCGACACACCAGTAAGCTTGATATTCAATGTGTTACGGGCAATTTACTTACTTTATATTGCAATCTCCCTTGTTGGTGTGATTAATGCAGTGCGTAAAGATGAAGATTGGCAAAGCATCGCCAGAACTCCCCTATTAGTGGTTGTTGCTGTTACCATTGCTGATGTACTCACACGCTTTGTAATTGGCGATAGCAGTAGATAATTCAAATATTTCAAATGTCTCAAGAGCGGGAACAAGAATTTCGTCCAGTCAATCAGGTTTTGGGAAGTCAACCTTCATTAGGGCCAATCCCTGCCGATCAAATTCTTCCTTGGACGGTAATTGCCTTAGCCTCCTATTTTATTATCAATGGGATTTTTGGAGGTCTTTTTGAAGAAGAGTTTCAAAAATGGTTGTGGACAGTACTAATGACTGGTTGGGGAATAGGAACTTGGTGGATTTTAACTGGTGGTAGGAGTTGGAGTTTTTTAAGTAAATTTATTGGCGTTCCCGCTTGGACAAGAGGCTTTGCTCGTTATCAAAGCTTATTGGAAGTTAACCATGAAGCAAAAAATCGGAAAACAAAGCGTCGGCATCGCCGGAAATGAAAGTAGATTAACGCCATTTGAAGACGCCTTGCACTTGGCGACAATGCTGCGTGTTGCAATGAATGGACGTGATATTGGCGCTTATCTGTTGACAAAAGGTACTCAAAAAGATCGGTTCTGCTTTGTTTTTGGTTTTGATTGTAAGGGAATTCATACCACCTTAAGACCTGAACAAATTGATACACTTTTTAATAACATTGAAGCCGGATTAAAAGACATTCCTAGCGGTGAAAGAATGACGCTACACTTGGGTTCTTTTAGTTCAGATAAAGAGCGCCAAAAAGAGTTAGCAACATTAATCAAAAATGCATCATCGCGAGACATCAAATATTTGTTGATGGCGGAGAGAGCCAGAATTAAAGAACTGACTATTTCTGGGATTCGTAAACCTAAATTTTTGCGGATTTATGTAACTTACACTATTGAATCTAACTCGCAACATGCAGATGATTGGATAGAAAAGCTTTTAGTCAAAGCTGAATCGTGGTGGTTGAAATTTAAAGGCGATCTTTTAGAAGTAGAAAACCAACGTATCGAAACCCTGATTACAAATGCTTACAACCAGGGCTTTCTCCGCTGGGAACAAATCTTATCTAACAAGATGGGATTGGATGTCAAACCTTTGACTGCTGAGGAACTCTGGGGGGAAATCTGGAAAAGGTTTAATGATACACAGCCAATAGCTATTCCCCAGTTAATGACTTTAGATGAAGAAGGATTACACGAACAAGTTAATTCCGATTTAGCGAGTACTAAATTACTTCTAGACAATATCCACGGCACAACTTTGCTGATGGAATCTAGTGTACCTTGTGCCGATCGCCGCTGGGTTAATGTTAATAATCGTTATATTGGCGCACTGTCATTTCTCGAAAAACCCGGCGGTTGGACTAATAAATCGGCTCAACTGCGTTATTTATGGGAACTGTTGGCCAGAGAAACAGTAGTAGATACAGAAATTTTTTGTGAGTTGACTGCTGCCAATCCAGCATTGGTAAAAACTACTCTGCAACGAGTCCTGAAGCAGTCAAACATGACAACAATCATGGCTCAAGAAAAAAGTAAAACTATCGATGTCAACGCTCAATTAAAGTTGAAGAAGTCGGTAGCAGCGCAAGAGCAGTTATTTGAAGGTGCAGTCCCGATTTATACGAGTGTCGCTATTTTAGTGCATCGTCCAACTTTAGAAAAATTAGATGAGGCGACAAGATATATTGAAAACTGTTTTCAACGTCCAGCCAGAGTAATTAGGGAAACTGAATATGCCTGGAAAATTTGGCTGCAAACTCTACCGATAGTTTGGGAGGGTTTATTAGCAACACCCTTCAACCGTCGCCAGCTATATTTAACAAGCGAAGTTCCGGGATTAATGCCTCTAGTTTTAACCAAAAAAGGTGACAAACAAGGCTTTGAGTTGATTGCGGAAGAAGGCGGAACACCCATACATTTAGATTTATTTAATCAGCACAAAAATTTAGCTTTGTTTGCGACAACCCGTGCTGGTAAATCGGTATTGGTATCAGGGATTTTAACTCAGGCTTTAGCGCATGGGATTCCGGTTGTGGCGTTAGATTTCCCTAAACCTGATGGGACATCTACTTTCACTGACTACACAGAGTTTATGGAGGGGAATGGAGCCTATTTTGATATTTCCAAACAATCGAATAACTTATTTGAACAGCCAGATTTACGATCGCTAGAAGCAGAACAACAGCGCGATCGCTTTAACGATTATACCGCCTTCCTCGAATCAGCGTTAATGACAATGGTTTTAGGATCGTCGACTGAAAGTCAAATTTTATCGCAAACCGTGCGATCGCTGCTCAACTTGGCTCTAGAAGCCTTCTTTAGAGATGAGGGCATCAAAGAGCGATATCGACAGGCGATGGAGGGAGGATTTGGCACTCTTGCTTGGCAGAAAACCCCTACTTTAAAAGATTTTCTCTTTTTCTGCTCGCCAGAACACTTGCAGCTAAGTTCTTTAACTGGCAGAGTCGAAGATGCTCTCAGTCAAATTCAGTTGCGCTTACGCTTTTGGCTTTCCAGCCGCGTGGGACAAGCCATTTCTGCACCATCCAGCTTTCCTACCGATGCACAACTTTTAGTTTTTGCTCTCAGAAACCTATCAGATAGTGAAGATGCAGCCGTACTCTCCTTGAGTGCTTATTCAGCCGCACTCCGACGTGCATTAGGTAGTCCAGCTTCCATATTCTTTATCGACGAAGCACCAATTTTATTTGAGTTCGAGCAAATTTCTGACTTAGTTGGTAGAATTTGTGCGAACGGCGCTAAAGCCGGTATCAGAGTCATCTTATCAGGACAAGATCCTGACACGATTGCTAAATCTAAAGCTGCATCAAAAATATTGCAAAACCTGACAACACGGTTGATTGGACGCATTCAGCCAGTTGCAGTAGATAGTTTTGCAGACATATTGAAATATCCCCGCCAAGTTATTTCTCGTAATGCCTCAGAAAGCTTTTTTCCCAGGAAAGAAGGCGTTTATAGCCAATGGTTATTAGATGATAACGGTATTTATACATTCTGCCGTTACTATCCAGGTTACGAACAATTGGCAGCAGTTGCTAATAACCCTTATGAACAAACTGCACGTAGCCAAATGATGCAACTTCACAGTGATAAATATGAAGCAATTTCTGCATTTGCACGTCAATTAGTGGCGACTCTACGTAGTAGTTAATACTACTAAATCAAAGAAGTTTGGATTTTAGATTTCCGATAGCGTAACATTAGTGATTTCCCAGTGTCTTTTAGATTTGCTGTACCCACTCTTGGGTTGCAGCTTAGGGATTTTAGAATAGCGTCGAACTTTGAACCGAAAAACTAATTCTATTATCCAAAATCAGCACGGTTCAAAAGCTAAATTTTTACCTCACTATATAATGTAGTCTACCTTTTTCAGGCACAGATATATGCGAAAAACTACCATTTTTACTTTTACCTTGCTATCATCCCTGGCAATACTACCAGCAGTAGCACAAGTTCAGACGAGTGGATTAGGTCAGGTTTGGAGTGACTTTCAATCATATTCTAAAGATATGCAAGATTACTTTCAACATAATAATTTGAAGGATACCTTAAACCCTTTAGAACAAGGTCAAAGTCGAATTGCTATTGAAAGTGCCAAGGGAGATTTGAAGATACCTAACCCCGTTGCTGCGGGACAAAAAATTCGTGATGATTCAATTAACTATTCTTATAATTCAGATGCTAAATCAAGTCGCTTTGAAAATAATGCCGCAGTGAGGGGGAATTTAGTTAGTAATGAACTTAATCGTATAATTACCCGTGGAGTAGCGGTAGGTGTTCTTGGTAAAAATGGACAAATTCGGACAAAAACGAAGTTAGAAAATACTGAGAAAAGTCTGGAAGATATTGAGACATTAGCCGAGACAACAGAGGGTACCAATGATACACTTCTTACTCAAATTAAGACCAGTATTAATGCAGTTAAAACACCTGATCTAGCTGCAAATGCTATTTCTGGATTGGCAGAATTGCTAGGTGCTAATCAAGTCCAAATGATGAGAATTCAACAAGAACAAATAAAAATTGTAGCTGAAACATTTGGTCAGACATTACAAAATAATCAGGCTTTGCAATACTCTAACTTAAACTTAGCAAACATTTCTCAGCAGACAGAAGAGGCGAATCGCGCTCGCCGAGTAGAAACATCTACAGAAGCGTCGCGACTTTTACGAGCGACTTCTCAACTAGATTTGTTTGGCAGAAAAGTTAATAAGTAGGATTTTCATAAAACAACTCTAAACTTCTAGCCAAGTTTTAAAATCCCTTAACTTCTGATCAACCAACAGGAAATCTAAAAAAATAGCCCAGAAACTCAAAATGCAAGTTGCTATCAAACTAATTTTTGCCCAAGTAGGCATCGATCAGATTCTCGATACTGGTGCCGCAACTTCCCAAAGCATTGCCGATGGCTGGGACAAACAATGGCTGGATTTATTACAAAATAACACCAGTGATAACTTGTATGGAGCGCTGACAAATCTGGGTATTTTTTTTGCTGTAGGAACCCTGTTATTTTTTATGATACAATTCCTCAAAGACTTAATATCCTACGAATACACACGTCCCATATCAGCTTTAATTTGGCCTTTTATTGTGGTCGTACTCTTAAGTAATTCAGGCAATGGAAGTATACTATCTAATCTGACGCTGGGAGTGCGGAATTTTTTAAACAGTGTGAATCAGCAAGTAGTGGTATCAGCAGATGCAGATAAAATGTATCAGCAAGCACTGAATATGAGTGTTGCTGAAGAAGTAGCTGGTTCTTTTCTACGTCCTTGTCAATCCTTAACTGGCGAGCAACAAAGTCAATGTTTTGTGAAAGCTTCTGAAAAAGTTAATGTTCTCTGGCAGAAATATAGAGATACTTATGGAAATAAAAGCTGGATCAATAGACTACAAACTAAGGTAGATAATATCAGATATGGCACCGGCATTGTATCAGAAACCTCTTTTAATTCTCTGTTAGGTTCTACAGTGCAAACGAGCATCAAAAACTTTTTAGTTTCCTTACAATATGCCTTCCAGAATTTGATAGAGGCTACTATGTTGTTAATAGCAGCTTTAGGTCCAATTGCTGTAGGTGGATCTTTACTACCTGTAGCTGGTAAACCGATTTTTGCATGGCTGACTGGATTTCTATCTATTGGAATCGCCAAAATTTCATTCAATATTATTGCTGTGCTGACTGCCGCAGTGATTGTCAATGGCCCAGGTCAAAATGCTAATGTCGATCCAGATTTAATGTGGTTCATAATTTTTCTGGGGATTTTAGCACCAATTTTATCTTTAGTGGTGGCTGCTGCTGGTGGTTTTGCAGTCTTCAGCGCAATCAACAGCACGGCTTCTTTAGTAAAAGAGAGGATATAGAAAATTAAAAATTAAAAATGAATCATATTGTTGCAACCGTTGTAACTAGTAAGTATATGCAAAACATCATATATAATAGCTGAAGTTTTTGCCGGAGGAGGTGAGGAAATGGTGCGTTTACTAGAAAAAAGACAAAGAACGGGAAGTGTTTTGACATTTTTTGCGATCGCAACCTTCAGTTTACATATATTAGTTTTATTTTTATTCTTATTACAAGGGCTAAATATTCGCCAACTCAGCTTGAGAAAACCTCCCAACTTTGTGCAATTAATCAATGGTAAACCAGTAGATAATATTGATGATTTAGCAAGAGAACCAGAAGCAATTCGCCAATTTATCAGCAAAACGATGATCTCAATGTTTAGCTGGTCTGGAACCTTACCACCACAAAATATCGAAGAAGTCGCAAGCCCCAAATCAGATTTAGGAATACTGATTAACACATCTCAAGGTGGTAGCCAAAAAATTAGTACCAGCAGTTGGGTAGCTAGTTTTGCCTTATCAGAAGACTTTCGTAAAGGTTTCTTAAGCACAGTTGCAGAAATGACACCGCCAGAAGTTTTCTCGGAAAATTCCAACCAAGTGATGACTTCGCAACTAGTAATTAAGAGAGTTTATCCGCCAAAACAAATTGCACCAGGGAAGTGGCAAGTGGGTATGGTAGCCGACTTAGTTCAAAAAAACCGAGTTGGTGGTGCAAAACTCATAACTCCTTTTAATAAAGATTTCCTTGTACGTGCAGTAGATTATTTCGCTAATCCCCAAGCCAACAATAGCACCGACCTGCAAAAAGCAATTTATAGTGTCCGCACTGATAGACTAGAAATTTATGAAATTCGTAACTTATGTTTGCTAGATGACTACAATTTGAACCCAGATAAATCAAAACAATGTGTAACTGGACAAACATCTGATAGTTTTATCAGATAACATTTTTTTATGTGAAGATAGTTCAACTTTTTATACGCTCAATTATTAATGCAATTACTCAAACCAGAAAATAAGAAAAATAGCCCCTTACCGTTGTTAGCAGTAGGAACCTTTGGTTTACATCTATTTACCTTGCTGTTACTAATATTTCACGGGTCTATGTTACAACAGTTAGGTCGACAACTCACTCCTCAAAGTTTAGTGCAACTTGTTGATGGCCATACTATAACGGTAGACCCTCAACCCAATTTAGAGCGGCAACCAGAGGCGATTCGGCGCTTTGTGGGTGAAACCATGAGTTTAATGCTTACCTGGTCACAACAACAGCCACCAACACAAGTCTGGGAAATTACTTCCCAACTTGTAGCTGATGATTTTAAAGAAAAACTTAAGGCAGAAATTACTAATTTAAATCCAGATAGCCAATTTGAAAATGTTAATAGAGGAGCGGAGAATGTCTTAGTAATCCAAAAAGTTTCTCAACCAAAAGAAATAAGTAATGGAAGGTGGCAAGTAGAGATAGTTGCCAATCAATTAATTTTTAACAGTTATGATAAATTAGGAAAATCAGTTTCTTTTAATAAACAAATTTTAGTTAGAGCAATAGATCAACCTGCAACTTCACTACCAAATGCAGCATTACCATCGCAGTTTGCAGCTTATCGCCTTGGAGAATCCAGATTAGAAATTTATAATATATGTGAAATTAAAGATAATAATTGTTCTGGAAATCCAAACAAGGCTCTACCATGACCCGATACTCAATTCCTGCCCAAACGCCTCCCCAAAATGGATTTACTCTAACTACCGACGATGGCCAACCAGAACTAGAATCTGTAGATTGGGAATCGCGGATGTCAAGGCTGGTCGGCTTTGAAGAATCTTCTTCTAGTGACACCGAAGGAGCGGAAGACTCTGCAATGCCGCCAGAGCCACTTTCTCAACCACAAGAAGTTCAGACTAAGCAAGCACTCTCATCTAATCCCTTTGCCAAGTTAGGCTTAGTAGGGGCTGCTACCTTAGCGATCGTTTTGGTAGGTGGTGTGTTTTTGTCTCAGTTGATGAGTGGCAGCAATCAAAAGCCAAAAGTTATTGTTTCTCCACCAGTGCAAGAGCAGCCCACTGATGAATCCATATCTCAACAGATGGAAGGCCAAATAGATACTCTCAAAACGAAATTAGCTTTGACTGAACAAGCACAGATGGTGAAAGCTGCCCAACAACAGCTGAGAATTGCAAAATCAACGCCGACAGTAGCCTTACAACAACCGTCAGTTAGACAGAAAGTGATCCCAACACCCCCACCAACAGCTTACGTCCCTCGCACAGTGACAGTTGAGCGCGTCATTAGAGTACCTGCTTCTCAACCTTCGCTATCACCCCAGCCACCAGTTGTGAACCCCACTCAACCAGTAGTTAATGTAACTCCACCACCTCCACCAAGCCCATTTGATCAGTGGGCAAGGTTAGCAAAGTTAGGTAGCTACGGTCAAGTCAATCCGAGCAATCAACCTACAAGTAATATAGCTACTTTGGAACCTGCAAACAATGCGCAGCCGCAGCAAGAGACAACAAACCCCGATCCTGAACAAACCCCACAACCGGAAAATTCTGCGGTCAGTCAAGCCCAACCGCAGGGGCAGAAATCTGTAGCAGTTGGGAGTAGTGCCAAAGCTGTGTTGGCGTCAGCAATATCTGGAGAAACTACTAATAGGTCAGGCGGTGGTGGTGGTGATGCAGAAGAAGCGAAAAACGTATTTGTGATCCGATTGACAGAACCACTAAAATCTACCGATGGTACAGTCGCTCTACCCGCAAATACCGAATTCCTCGCTGAAATTGGTTCGCTTTCTGAACAAGGTCTTTTGCAGATGAACGTAGTCAAAGTTATTTCGCAAAATAATGGCAATCGTACAGAACGAAGCTTACCCAACAATGCAATTATTCTTCGCGGTACCCAAGGTAAACCTTTAATCGCAAATAAATATCCTGGTCAAAGCTCGTCTATAGCCTCAATGGATGCAGGACTATTTGTTTTGGGAGGTATTGCTAAAGCAGCAGAGTTAGTAAATCGTCCTGATACAAAACTCGTGCCATATTCCATAGAATCAAAATCTCCCAACACTAGCACCGAAGACCCTAACGATACCACCACCAACACCTCCACTGGACTTGTTAGTGAGACTGAGAATAAACGCGACCTTGCAGCCGGAATTCTAGAAGGTGGTATGAACTCTGTAGTACCCCAAATTGCCCAACGTAATCAACAGGCGATCGCCCAAATGTCTCAACAAGGTGGTGTTTGGTTTTTACCAGCAGGGACAAATATTGAAATATATGTTAATCAACCAACACAGTTTTAAGGGGTAATATTTATACCAATTTTAGATATTTGCAACCATGAAAAAGAATATTAAATTGTCAGGAAATAACCCAAAACGTTCTTATTTCCTACCTATAGCTTCCTTTATTTTTTCGGTTGCTATGTTCTGGTTGGTAGGTCGCGCCGTAGCTAATAACGCCGTTCTGCGTTCCATATTTTCCTGCCAAGCACAAGGTTTAGGGGGACTAGTACCTACGGTCGACGTTTGGTATCAACAAGGAACAAACTTAAGTTTTATTCCGGCTGGAGAAGTAATTAAAAAAGTTTGGTTAAATGACCCATCACAGGTAACTATGGATTTTGATGGGCCAGTATGTATGCAGTTTGGTCAAGAAGCTAATAGTAATTCAGGAGATTGTAAAAACTCCGCAGCAAATGTAATTCAACTCAGACGAATTCAAAAACTAGACATTCCTGGACTTCCTCCCACTAGCAATACACTTTTAACTGTTGTTACCGAAGCCCAAGGTAAAAACAAGTTGTATACTTTTAAAGTGATATATAAAACAGATAATCCTGAATATCACACCTTAGCAGTTTTTCCCGATCCTTCTGGACAGGAAGCAGCTTGTTCGAGAGTTTTACAATAAAGTTCTAGCAAAATTACCTGATAGCCACAGAAGTTTCCCCTCGAAAAAAAAGCATTAATACCTACGTATATCTGCATTGTGGCCGATCAAAAGCCCTGCTATAATTCCCTCCTCCTAAAAAACAGTTAGGGAAGATTTAAGTCTTTGGGCAGTTTTATTTTTTTGTATAGCACCGTTAAGCTAACGTGTGGCCTAGCGTTGTAGTTCAATCAATTGAAAAACGCTATAAGTTAACAGATTTAACTGACTCAGGCATTTTTAGCCGACATCTTTATAAATCTTCAGACAAAAACTAACCACAAATTCTAAAATCGTGTAAATATAAAGAAAAGCTTAAGAGGTTACAGACTCATGGTAACAGCGAAAATGATGCAACAGCTTTGGGCTGTAATCGAGTCTACTCAGGTCAACACCCTGCTCCAGTTTGACGATGCCGCTTTAGTACAATTGCTTCTTCAGCAGTTAAAAGCGAAGCAGGGGCTTGATGCTCAGTCAGATAGCACTCTCAATACTTATATAAAATCTAAACTGCCCCTAATTCGTGATACGGCTGAAGGTCGATTATCTTGAGGGCAAGGTGAGAATCATTAGTTTAAAAAATAAAATGCTTGCTCGCTACCAAGCATACGCTCAGAGTTGAAACAGTGGAATATTATGAATAACTGGCTAGTAATTGCCCTAGTAGCTTATCTAATTGGAGCAGCGATTGAAGGGGTGAGTACAGCCAGTCAGCTATCTCATTCAATGCCAGAACTAGCTAAAAACACACAAGCTCATTCTTCCGAGTCTGAAACTGAGTCTAGTTCAAGTTGGCGAGTTGTGGCCGCCATCGCCTCAGTCACTATTTGTGGAGCTTGTTTGTGGCCTTGCCGCCTTTTCCACCGTTTGATTAAAGGCAACGTTCGTTCGTAATTCTAAAACGTAAATCCAGTAATTCTGGAAGAAGCTCTCCCCTTCTGAGAGAAGAGTTTTAAGTTTGGCTCCCGATTACCTATGATGCAGTTTGTTCGGGTTCTGTCGCTACAGGTTGCCCAATTTTTGGCTCCGTTCCCGCAAACAGTCGTTCAATATTAGCGCGATGACGCAAAATCACATACAACCCACCAGCAATCCCAAACAGAATATAGGGTAAAGGTTGATGCAAAATTACCATAAAAATGGAAACTGCGATCGCACCTGCAATTGAACTTAAAGAGACAATCCGCGATATTGCCACAACGACGGCAAACACACCTGCTGTTGCTAAACCTACCTGCCAACTCATTGCCAGCAAAATCCCCAAGCTGATAGCAACGGATTTACCACCAGTAAAGCCTAAAAAAATTGATTTACTATGTCCCAGGATGGCAGCTAACCCAGATATTGTTACTAACCACGGTTGCCACAGTTGTGCATCTACTGTTGGAGGGATATAATTTTGAATCGGTTCAAAGTTGAACAACCAATAAACTAGAGCGATCGCTAATACTCCTTTTAAGGAATCAAGAACTAAAACCAATGCTCCTGGCCCTTTGCCCAAGGTTCTTAGTACATTAGTTGCGCCAGTGGAACCGGAACCAACTGCCCGAATATCAATACCTTTTAACTGCTTCACAGCAATGTAGCCAGTGGGAAAAGAACCCAGCAGGTAAGCGATGACCACAATTGCTCCGCACAGAGTTAACCAAATAGCCATAATAAAATTCAAAATGACGCTCGAAGACTCGCTAACGCTACGCTAATAAAATTTAAAAAAGTCAAGAGGTATTACTCTTGACCAATGACCAATGACTAACGACTCATTTAAAAGTCATCATCATAGTTTCTCATCATTTTGGGGTCAGGAGCAAAGGCTAACCACAGGGGAAATTGCAGCAGTGACAAACTGATTTGTTCTTCTGAATCGTCAATAATAATCAAAGGCAATTGATTGGCTTTCGTCAATCGGTCTGCTTTTTGAGCCAGAGCGTCAGATGCCTCAAATAATACCACACCCCGGTCTGGGCCGAAATCTGGGCGACCGATTCCCAGACAATCTTGTAAGCCACGCCGCCATTCGCCTAATCGCTCCGGTGTATTAGCTAAGACTAAAGTACGGACGCGATCGCCATACAGCTTGTGTAATATCGAAATTGCAGCTGAGGCAATCAGAATATTTTGTAAGCGGCTACCCATTGTCCGCAAACCGCCCCTTCCTCCTTGGGTAAAAAACCAGTTGGAGATTCGTTCAGCATGGATTGGTTCAAAGGTACGGCGTAGTTGCCACGGTGGCCCGTAGTAATCTGGTTTATTGCGGTATTGGTCGATTAGGCGGCGAATTTGCTTTGTCGTATCTTGAAACTGCTGTTGGGCAAATTGAGGCATTCCAGGTTGGGGTTCAGCTGGTTTAGCCTCTTTTACAGCTGGTTTTTCTCGTTCCACCACACTTGGCGTTAGTTGCAACTGCTCGGCGGCAGAGGCCAAATCCTGTAAACTACCCGTGAGATAGTCTTTAAAACCCTGCACCCGAATTGCCAAGTCTTGGGATGCACCAGCAAAAGTGGTTCGCATCTCGTTGCGGATACGTTCTTGACGGCGTTCTAATTGTTCTACAGAAATTTGCAGCGTTTGTTTGCGTTGTTCTAACTGCACCAGCGACTCTTGCACGAGTCGCCCTAGTGAGGTTTGAGTTTCACTTACCTGTGTCTGAAGCTTTTCATAAGAAGCTTGCAGCTTGGCTATTTCTGACTTGAGAGCTACTTCAGCACTCTGCAACTCTGCTATCCGCTGCTCTGCTTCTACATATAATGAATGATTTCCCGATCCTATTTCAGACCCCAGAGCGGCATTTTCCGCTTCTAATTGCGCTACAAACTCGCCATTTGAATTTTCTGTTAGCTCTACTGTAGAATCTACCACTTCTGCATTAGAAATAAGTGGCTCAAAATTTGTGTAGTCCTCTGATGAGCTAATGGCTTTTGTGTCTACCACTGACTCAACTGATGCATTTACCGGATGTTCAATTGCATTGTTCTCTTCTGGTTTTTCTGTCAACCGCTCATCAATTGGTTCTGGGGTTTGAGATGCCTCTGGGTTCATAAACAATAGTGTAATTCCTATGACGCGAATAAATAGCTTTCAGAAATATTACAATTGACCTGCCATAAAAGTCCTGAGCATGAGTGCTGAGTTCTGAGTCTATATCAAAACGACTCAGAACAGATGATAATCAGCACTAAATACGCGGACAACGTTGTTCTAAACAAGTTTTCAAGGTGTTGGGGTCAAATAAAATCGGCAAAAAGTGAATACTTTTAATTTCTTTAAAGTAAAACAAAATGGGGACTCTATTCCAAAAGATCCGCCAGTTTTGCCATTCTTGGTAGGGAAAGCGTCGAATCAATTTTTCGCCTCTGTAAATATCTAAGTCGGTAGCGGTAAATTGCAAACGCAGCGTTAACGCCTGAAACATGAGAAACAAACCAAACAGCGTGAAAACGGAGCCTACCCAAGGTTGTACCAACAGTAGTGGAATCGCGGCAATCACCAACACTATCGGTATATTGTAACTAGGCTTGAGTTCCACAGTTGATGTGGAGTTAGAAACAAATGAACTGGTCACAGTCTTAAATCCTGCTTTGTTTAGTAGGCATCACTCCTATTTTAGGAGTCAGGAGTTAGAAGTTAAGAGTTAGGAGTTAAGAGTGAAGAGTTTTAACTCATAACTCCTCACTCCTCACTTCTAACTTCTACAGCCCTATGAATGCACTGCCAGTCCCCTGAAACATTAACCAAGAAAGAAAGAAGTTGCTCACAAATATAATCAGCAAGGCAGTCACAACAGCAGTTGTAGTTGACTGTCCTACACCTTTAGCACCTCCTGTTGTCGTCAACCCCCAACTGCAACCAATTACAGCGATTAAAACGCCAAAACAACACGCCTTAATCATGGCGCTTAAAATATCCCAGATACCAAGAAAATTACGGGCTGAGTCTAAAAATACTGTATCAGACAGGTTGTAGATATTTGTCGCAATGATGAATCCTCCGAACATCCCCGTTATCAAAGACAGGAGGGTTAAAATTGGTAACATTAAACAGCAAGCAATAACGCGGGGAATAACTAGATAATCGATTGGATCTGTTTTTAACATCAACATGGCATCGATTTGTTCTGAGACTCGCATGGTACCGATTTCTGCTGCAAAGGCAGAACCGACTCGCCCTGCTAAAACCACTGCTGTCAACACAGGAGTGAGTTCTCGTGTCAACGCTATAGAAAGCACTCCGCCGATAATGTTTCCTGCGCCAAAGTTAATAAATTCCCGCGCCACCTGAATGGTAAACACTGCGCCAACAAAAATAGCCGTCAATAGGGCAATAAACAAGGAATCTGGCCCAACTGCTGCCATTTGTTCTAAGGTGTTGCGCCGATGGATTTTGCCTCTCAATAGGTGAACTAGTACTTGCCCACCCAGAAAAATCGCCGCCAGCAGCCGCTGACTCCATTCCCCTAAACTGGATTTGGATGTAGTCTGGTTCAATGTTCTGTAGCTAACTCGGTAACTGCCTTAAGAATAG
>JADEXV010000041.1 GCA_015206945.1 Nostocales cyanobacterium LEGE 12452
CCGTAATCTATAACTCATCGAATATAAAAGCTATTTTTAGATAAAGCAGCATTAAACTTTTTAATTACGGGTTAAAATTAATTATTATTAATAATTAAGTTAATGTAGATTAATATATTACATACAAGATACTCTAGATTTTTTGTAATTATATTAAAGTAATATACTGTGATTTTATGAAAATTTTTTCTTGATTAATTTGTATATAGAGATTATACTTAGTATTTATACTTTGCCAAAAAAAATTATTGTATACAGTTTAAAATCAGTTTTTGAGTGCTTGATAATTGCATTCTAATTTTAATTTGATGTTAGTAGCATCATATTAGCTACGTAAATTAATCAAAATTAGCTTTGATAAGCATATAAATTTCCGGAGATTAATAACATGATGCTATTTACTCATTAGTCAGTATTAATATCAAGTGAGAAATACAAGGTAGTTAGAGATTGTTTATGATAAGATAAGCACTTTTGACTTAAGTTGACACTGACAACAAGAATCTGAACCTTAGCAAACAGGTTATCGTAACATGTTCGCCCGCAAAATCCTAGTTGTTGAGGATGAAAAAAATCTAGCCTCAAATATTAGAAAAAGTTTACAAAAATTAGGTTATTTAGTATCAGAAATAACTGAATTTGGTGAAGAGGTAATAAAAAAGGTAGCAGTAACTCATCCACATTTAGTATTAATTGATATCTGTATAGCTGGAGAAATAGATGGTTTCCACGTAGGGGATATTATCCAGAATCACTTCCATGTGCCTGTAATATATTTAACAGAGTGTTCGGAATATAAAACATTACATAAAAATCAACTAAGTGAGCCTTTTAGTTACATAGCCAAACCATTTCTTGAAAGTGATTTACATTTTGTGATTGAAATGACACTGTACAAACATCAGAGCAAAAAAATATTATACGAAGAAAAACAGAGGTTGATGACAATTATTAATAGTATGGGTTGTGCAGTGATTGTTACCTATGCAAATGGTTGTATTGAAATGATGAATCCCATAGCAGAACTAATCACTGGTTGGAAGCAAAGTGAAGCGTTGGGGAAAGATTTAATAGAAGTCGTTAACTTAGTTAATAAAGATGTAGGAGAAAAAATTGAAAATTTAGCCACTTATGTAATCGAAGCAGGTGAAATTTTCAATTTACCAGAAAACTGTACATTGATTACCAAAGATGGTAAAGAAATAGCTATTGGGGATAATATTGCACCTATCCGCGATCGAGATGGCAATATTACTGGCGCAGTTTTAGTTTTTCAAGACATCACTAAACGTAAGCAGACAGAGGCGCAACTGATCCGCAATGCGTTTTATGATGGGCTAACAGAATTACCGAATCGTGTTTTATTTTTAGATCGGCTCAGACAAACTATTGAACGTAGCAAACGCAGAAGCGACCATTATTTCGCAGTTTTATTTTTAGATTTAGATGGCTTCAAAGAGATTAACGATCGCTTTGGGCATGGAATAGGGGATGATTTTTTAGTAGCGATCGCTAGACGTTTAGAGTCATGCTTACGTAGTGGCGATACTGTAGCACGATTTGGTGGTGATGAGTTTACTGTTCTTTTGGAGGATATTAAAGACATTACCGACGCTACCAATGTTGCCAAACGTATTCAAGACTCCTTAAAATTGCCAGTTAACCTGAATGGATATCAATTATCTGCTACAGCTAGCATTGGTATTACTTGGAATTTTAGTAATTATGAGGAGCCTGCAACTCTACTGCGGGATGCTGATATTGCGATGTACCAAGCTAAACGGCAGGGAAAAGCTACTTATGCCATATTTAGTTAAGAATGGAATATGCTACTCTAGGCGCTACTAAGGTTATGGTATACAACCGAGAAGCCCTATAATTCTGTCATGGAAAAAACCGAAAAACAGAAAATGCTTGCAGGCGAATTATATCTGGCCGAAGATCCAGAATTGGCTGCCGACATGAAGCGAGCTAGTCGTCTATTGCGAAGTTACAATTCTACAACCGAAGAACAGCAAGAGCAACGGCAGCAAATTTTACAAGAATTATTTGGAAAAATCGGTCAAAAAGCAGCAATAGTGCCACCCTTTCACTGTGACTATGGCAGTAATATTTTTGCTTGCGACAAATTATATATGAACTATGGCTGTGTAATTTTAGACTGTAATACAGTTCACATTGGTGAAAATGTTTTGTGCGCTCCTTATGTGCAAATTTATACTGCCTATCATCCTATAGATCCAGAAATTCGTCTTTCTGGTAGAGAATTAGCCGCCCCAATTAAGATTGGCAATAATGTCTGGATTGGTGGCAATGCAATTATTTGTCCAGGTGTAACTATTGGTGATAATACAACCATTGGTGCTGGCAGTGTAGTTGTCAAAGATATACCTGAGAATGTTGTCGCTGCTGGCAATCCCTGCCGTGTCATTCGGTATTTATCTTAGAGTTTAAAATTTATAACCTCTAGCAATCCAATAGAGCCAGTCTGCGATCGCTTCTTGAGTTTCACTGTCAGCATCAATGGCTGCTATTTCAGATAATTTTGCAGAATATACATCTTCATCCTTACCATTAATATAAGCCACTTCTACATACATATCTTTTAAGCACTCATCATCTGGAGCCATTCCCAAGACTTCCACTTGTTTCTCCTCGACAGCACCTGATTTGCGTCCCTTCTTCGTCCATGTAGCCAAAAAGGGAAAATTCAGAACCTCTTCGAGGTAGTAGTACCAACCCATAGCCCGGTCTTCTTTGTCTTCAGCATCTACAATAATCTCTGTTTTAATGCGATGCTCTCGGTTTTCGTCGGCTTCAACACTAGGCATAAGATAACACTTTGCGTATAATTCATTTTGATAATACTACCAAAATGTTTCTAAAATCATACTTAAATATATCTATGATGTCCGCTTAATTACTTATTCACCTCTAAAAACCCACCCCTTAATCCCCTCTTTGCAAACTCTTATGGCAAGGTGGGGTGTAATCAATACTTTTCGGATTTTGGGGGAAAGGAGAAAGGGTAAGGGTTTGAATTTACCTTTACCCTTTCTCCTTTCCCCAGACCAAAAGAGAGATTGTTGAGTTTATTCGAAAAGTATTGGGGTGAAATGACTGTGGGAATCATAACTAATTATCTGGAAACGAGATAAACTCTACAAAAAACCGCTTGTCAATGACAAGCGGTTTTCTAGTTATTGTTCTTAAGGGGAACTTATTTTTGCACCAAGATGCAAAGTTTTTCTTAGCGCTCAAGCGCAAAATTTATCAGAGATTAAACAAGTCTCAAATCTGGATAATTTGCTAACACATCATCAGAAGTGAGGGTATCATTTTCAGCTTGAGGAGTCCAAAGAACTTCAATTGCTAGAAGCTTGTCGCTAGGGATACTACCAATTTGCCGCAAAGCTTGACGCAATTCATCAGCACTATTAATAGCTGTGGGGATGTCAAACTTACCTAGTGTCGCCGCCAGCAAGGTGACAACAATGTATTCGCCAGGGCCTTCGGTAAATAGGCGGGTGGGGTTGTCAAGTTCACCTGCTGGAGGTAAAGCATCTTTGGCAAGGGCTGCTCTTAGCTGGTTGTTGACGTTAGAAAGAGTTTCTTCGCTAAACTTGCTGCGTTCTGCCAGTGACAGCCGATTAAACTGGCTTTCGGCTGAATTCAAGCTGGCTTGTTGAGTACCACCACCTGCATATACAAAGTATTCCGGATGACGAAGTAAAGCTAGACTGGCTTCTTGGAGAATTTCTGCTCTGCCTTCGGGGGTGTTAGTATCAGCAGTTTCAGCAATGTGGTTGAGTTCATTTTGCAATTCACGGGCTTGAGCTAACAAACCTACTTGCAAACGAGTTACAGAAACAGGAGAGTTACTGCTGTAATCTGCTTCTGCTGTTTCACCGCTAGAGACGCGGCGGAAAGTTTGCAATAAGAAATTAGCGATCGCAAAGAAAATTAAGATGCTAAACAGACCACCAAATCCTCCGCCAATACCCCAGAAGGGAAGTAGGAAGGGAAAGCCAAAGCCACCACCAAAGCCACCACCATAACCACCCCCAGGATAGTATCCGCCTCCGCCAGGAGGTGCATAGGTGCGCGGTGTATAGGTGCGGCTAGAAGGCGCTCTAAAGGAGCCACCACCGATACGACCCCCACTGCGGGCTGCTAATGCACCGTCAGCGTGACCAAGAGCCAAAGCTAACACCAAGCTTAGGGCTAAGAAGGTTTTTAACAGCGGTTTGATGGTTTGTTGTAGTTTTTTACGCATAAGACAATCGCTTGAAAAACGAAATTATTATTTATGATTTCTCCCGATGGTGGGAGCAGTGTTGCAGGATGTTGCTAAGGCTAGCCTGTAACAAGCAAGTTTGTAGCATTCACGTAGCATTGCTTTTTAGAGACTACATATTCAATTTACCGCGTCTTATCTTGGGTAAGTAGCGATCGCAGGGGGGATTTCTCGACTGGGGAACCGTACCTGAAGATATGTTTATCCTCACAAAAATTGCGATATCTATGACGGGCTACGCCTACGGGCAATGGTTTGCTATGCCTTGGACTAGTTTCAGACTACAGTTTTGAATTATACAGATGATTTTAATTTTTAGTGATTATTTTGACTAATTTTTTTAATCTTTCACTGAATAAGTAGTACTACTTCTGAACTTATTACTCAATATTTAGCACGGACAAAATGCCTTGCTACTACCAATAACACTTATTAATACATCTTGCATCTGATAATTTCCGTGTATATAAAAAGCTAGTCAGTTCCTAAAAATCTTATAGATTATTCACAATAGACATAATTTGCAACTAAGTAGTTATAAAAATCTTGGCATTTTGGCACAGTAGTTTAAGTGTTTAGGATATTCTCTTGAACGTAGCTAAATTTCGGAATTTTCGCAGCAGTTGTTCACTGAGCATTTTCGCTACAAGTACTAGCTTTTATTTTTTGTTCATTATGCACAGAAACTCTCAAATAATGATAGATTTGCAACAAAAATAAAATCAACACAATAAAAAAACAATCTTTTTGACTAATCTTCTAAAATAGGTTTCAAATTTGTCTACCAAATTCGTTTTAAAAGAAATAAAATAATAATGATGGCTTTGAAAGTAATTCTAATTGTAGATATTAAAAACTATTTGAAATATAGTCATCAACTTTATTATGGAACATATTTCTCAACTAACAGCCGAAATCAGAGATAAAGCTGCATACCCAGATATCCTAGTCATATCCAGGATCTTTCTGCCGAAAGAAGCTGTAATTGGGGAATATATCTACAATCGTTGTCTGCAAGATCCAGAACGAATAATTGTGCTGGCAGCTAGTTGCTCAGGAGATCGAGTATTTGATAAGAGTCAACAGTTTCCTGTGTATCGCTGGTATTATCCTAAATATTGGCGTAGTGGCTATGTGGGAAATATCCTAAAGCCTTTGGTGAATATCGTCTGCTCATTTGTCCTAGCAATTAAACTCTATTTTCGCTATCACTATCGTTATATAGAGTGGGGCCACGGCTATGATTTTCCTTCACTGTTGCTATTGAGCTATTTGTTACCTATTCGCTTTTTTATCTATCTGCACGGTAACGATCTTCTTTGCACTTTACACAATCCCGTGCTGCGATCGCTATTTAAATTAACACTTCATAGAGCCGAAGGGATTGTTTGTAACAGTTCTTATACAAGAGACTACCTGAGAACTGCTTTCCGATTAAATACTCCTACTCACGTCATTAACCCCGTAATCAGACCGGAAAAATTTGGTAATAATGTAGCTAGTCCTAGTAGCCTTGATGATTTACGGGTTCGCGTGCGTCAGGCATACAACATTCCCGAAACAGCAATAGTGATTCTCTCCATTGGCAGGCTAGTAAAACATAAAGGTTTCGACCGAGTAATTGACAACATCCCAATACTGCTAACTTTTGGGGTCGATGTTCACTATATACTCTGCGGTCAAGGGCCAAGTGAATCTGAACTGAAATCTCTGGCACATCGTTTGCGGGTTGATAAGCGCGTCCACTTTGCCGGATATGTACCAGAGCGAGAATTAGCAGGTTATTATGCAGCTTGCGATATATTTGCCATGCTGACTTTATCGGATACTAAACCTAATAATATGGAAGGTTTTGGTATGGCTTATTTAGAAGCAAGTTACTTCGGTAAGCCGATAATTGCCTCTCGTTTAGGCGGTGTTCTAGATACAGTTCAGCATGAAGAAAATGGGATACTGGTTAATTCCAATTCTGGTTATGAAGTTTTTCAAGCTTTCAATAGGTTGTGCAAAGACCAACAACTACGCGAGCAACTCGGTCGTAAAGGTAAAGAATTAGCCAAGCGTAGAACTCTTCATCGATCGCTTTATAAATCAGATGGAAAAAATGCAATTTTGTGAAATAATTTTATTAACTGAACCGGATTTAATCATAAAATTCAAAAAATACCAAAAAGGGTAATTTACTATAAGTCATATTTCTGCATAACCTTTAACAAATTGCTTCACAAAAGAGCAAGATTACAGTGTAAAATCTCGTTTGTGATGCGATTAAATGTGCAATGAAGAATATCTGGTTTAACATAGAGCAATTCCTTCGGCGTTACACAAAGCACCGAATGCGATCTTTCGTGTTTACAGTCATTGGATGTCTTGCTGTAGTTAGTGTGATTACCTTTGGGGCAATGTATGTTGTGGCTCAACCTGCTTCAACTTCATCTGAACGTCCCGCTAAAGCGCCAAATTTCGGGCGACACTTTCAAGAATTTGGGCGTGAAGGCTCAATCTTGATTTACGACTTAAAAAATAACCGCATCTATGAACACAATCCTCAACGTAATGCAACTGCGATCGCTCCAGCTTCAACCTTCAAAATTTTTAATGCGCTGGTGGCATTAGAAACAGGTGTAGTTCCTGATGATGTGGCGGTTCTCACTTGGGATGGAATTCACCGAGAGATTGATGCCTGGAATCATGATACAAATTTGCGTCAAGCCTTTAAAGATTCAACTGTTTGGTTCTATCAAGTATTGGCACGTCGGGCTGGATATGAACGGATGCAGCAATTTATTAATAAAGTAGGCTACGGGAACCGTCAGATTGGCACTGTCGCAGACATCGATCGTTTTTGGTTACAACAGCCTTTGCAAATTACACCCAAAGAGCAAATTCAGTTTTTGCAACGGTTATATCAAGGCGATTTGCCTTTTTCGCAACGGACAATAAATCTTGTCAAAGACATTATGGTAAGCGAACAAACTCCAGACTACACACTGCGAGGAAAAACGGGATGGTTAACGAGTACTAAACCAAACGTTGGTTGGTTTATGGGTTATTTAGAGCAAAACAAAAACGTCTACTTTTTCGCAACAACCCTTGATATGCAAAAATCGGAAGATGCACCCGCTCGCATTGAGATTACACGACGTAGCCTCAAGGATTTGGGCTTGCTAGCTCAAATCAACTAACCACCACCGACAATAGTTACCACTTCTAAGCGATCGCCTGGCTGCACTTTTGTTTGCGGCCAAAACTGGCGGTGTAAAATTTCACCATTATACTCCACAGCCACCAATCGGGGGTTAAAACCCAACTGTTGGAGTAAGTCGGGTAAAGAAGTTTGGAATGAGCAGCTATGGGTTTCCCCATTCACCTGAATCGTAATCTCGTTAGACATAAATGTGGGGAATGCGGTATTGGTTACTTAGCTTTGGGCTAATGACAAATGACAAATGACAAATGACTATTTTAAAGTTCTGGTTTAATGCGATTGAGTTGAGAGAGCAAATATTGTGTCACGAGGGTAGGCTGTTCGGCTTGCATGAGCGATCGCACCACTGCTACACGTTTGGCTCCAGCATCGATCACATCATTGATGTTATTGGCATCTATTCCCCCAATCGCAAACCAGGGAATTGAGCAATTTTTGGCTGCATAGCTGACATATTCTAGCCCTGTTGCTGCCTTACCTACTTTTGTGGGAGTTTCATAAACTGGCCCCACGCCAATATAATCTACACCCTCAGCAATTGCTGCTTGCATTTCTTCTTTATTTGTGGTAGAAAGACCTATCAGACGTTGCGAACCTAGTAATTGCCGAGCAACAGTAATAGGCATATCTTGTTGTCCCAGATGCACGCCATCGGCATCAACAGCTAAAGCTACATCCACGCGATCGTTAACAATGAACAAAGCGCCGTAGATATGGCATAACTGCCGTAATTTTCTCGCTTGTTCCAGACGCAAAGAATCATCGGCGGTTTTGTCGCGGTATTGTAAAAGCGTTAATCCACCTTTAAGTGCAGCCTCGACATTGCTCAACAAACTTTCACTAGGGGAAGTCACAAGATACAAATGCGATCGCCACAACAATTGATGGCGCTGATGACCCATTAAACTACTTTCTAGGGTATAAACCTGATAACGCATCTGCTTACAAGCTTTAGCCATATTTGGTTGGTAAAGCTTGCTATATTCTTCCAACACCCTTAATGCTTCTTCTATCCGGCAAAAGTTAGCTTGCAAGACCGATTTTATACTAGCTCGTTCTTCTTCTTGAGGATGGGTTAACTCAGTGCCAAGATCGCCTGGTGTATCTCGCGCCGCCCGTAATTCTGAAGTATGCCACTTGGCTACCTCTTGTCGCAGCCGTTTGCATTCAAGAGACAACTGGGCATTATTCAACCCAAATCGGCACCATTCCTCGATAATTCGCAAGCCCTCACGAGCGCGGTCTAAATTGGCATCTAAAATGCGGTAGACAACTTGCTGTGTTTGCTCTTTTTGGCTGTATGGCTCGACCATCACAACAACCCCATTAGTGCTTTCATCGAAGTGTGAATTATCATAAGTCCTAGTAACCATAAGTTAATTAATTTGCTTTTTTTTACTAATTTTTGCGGAATCTACGCAAAACAACGTAGTAGTGAGGGTTAGGGTAAATTATCCCATGTTCCTATAAACAGTAATAAGGGTAGTTTGAGGCTACAGTTTCGCACTAAGCTTAGTCAAGTGTTTTACGGTAGACAACAAGCTTACAAAAGACTGGCAAAAGGGAATACATCAGAAAATTCATAATCGAAAAGGAATGTAGAGACATAGCAGTACTACGTCTCTACAAGGGTTTTGGATAACGCATATTTAATTTCACTCTTATATCTATTAGATAAATGATATAGGCACAATTCATGAATTGTGCCTACAAATTATTTTGGGCAATGCATAATTAATTTCTGGAGATGTCTAATATCATTTATTACTATGTATTAAATATCGCCAATCGGTCAATATATGAGTAATATTATCGACATAATACTCTCTAGAGAGTATAAGAATTTATGATTACTTATAAGGAGCCGTGTTAAATATGATTCTCCCTTGTGTGTTTCCTGAGTACCGTAGAGTAGATGTTCTGTTTGCAAAGCTGAAGTTTCTGAAATCAGCAAGGCTTTTATTTTTTAGTTTTTCAGTATTATCTTTTACTGTAGGTATGGGGGCGGCAAGTATAGCGTTTCTGGGTATCAGCCTGGATAGTGCAATTGCTCAGATTCCATTGACACCAGATTCAGCACCTCTAGGTGAGAAAACAACTTCTCAAGTTAACGTGCTATTTGTCAATCCTGGTGTTGGAGATGACAAGGCAGGCAATGGCAGCGAATCCGCTCCTGTAAAAACAATTACCCAAGGCTTGCGATTAGCTAACGCTAATACTGTAATTATGCTTTCCCCTGGCACTTATAGCGCCGAGACAGGAGAGGAATTTCCCTTAATACTGAAACCGGGTATTTCAATTCAAGGCAACCCCAGCAATCAAGGTAAAGACATTATCATTCAGGGAGGCGGTGATTACCTGAGTCGGAGCTTTGCCGGTCAAAATGTCGCAATTGTTGGAGCCAACCAAGTCTTGCTGACTGGGGTAACGGTGACGAACCCTAATCGCCGTGGTTACGGTTTATGGATTGAATCTAGCAATCCGGTAGTCGCAGAAAATACTTTTACTGGCAATACTCAAGATGGCATTTCTGTCTGTGGTAATGCCGCACCCACAATTAGTAAGAATTACTTTGATCGCAATGGAGCCAATGGCATCACAATTGCTGGTAACTCTAGTCCCCAAGTGAAGGAAAATGTCTTTCACCAAACAGGTTTTGGGATTAATATTGCCCAAAATGCTGCTCCTATACTTATAGGTAATCAAATTCAGAACAATAGATCGGGAATTATCGTACAAGCAAATGCCCGCCCGATTTTGCGGAATAATTCTATTCAAGATAATAAAGAAGATGGTTTAGTTGCGATCGCTCAAGCAATGCCAGATTTGGGTAGTGCATCGGAACCAGGGGGTAATACATTTCAAAATAATGCCCGCCATGACATTAACGCTAGCGCTGCTAAACAAGTGATTTCTGCTGCTGGTAACAACCTTGTGAGCGATCGCATCACTGGCAAGGTAGATATTAATGGTACAACAGCACTAGCAACCCAAAATTCTCAACCAGTTCCCAACAACGTATTACGACAAATACCACCAACTGGAGAAATCACCTTCTCGGCTCCTGAAATCTCTGAAACTACCAATGGGCAAACCAGCAACAGCATTTCAGCAAATAATCCTGTTTCTACACAATTAAACAGTCAACGGCTGCCATTAATACCAGCCAATAATGTACCGCTTTCCCCGGCTATATCCAATGAACAACCACCCACTTCTAGAGTCGCCGGATTTCCTACTCCTAGCAGCTTGTCAGGTAGACAAATACCAATTAACGCACAGCCACCTGATACACCACAGTTAAATTACGTGCGGATCGATCCTAATACCATTGAGTTTACTGCCCCTGAGTCCCCATCCAATTCAGTTGCACAGCCACCAGTTTCAAGTATAAGGAATCAAACACAGCAGCCATTACCAATACTAGAAACTGCTGCTCCAGGTGCTTCAGAACTTTTACCACTTCCCAATCGCAATATCCCTATTGTTAATACTCGCAATCTGCAAACAAGTTCTGCAAGTATTCCCTATAGTGGTAACTCTGCGACACAATTTGGTGTGCGTTATCGCGTAGTAGTGCCACTTGCAACTGATAAAGATCAAGATTTAGTGCGATTCCTTGCTCCTGGTGCGTTTCCCACAGTTTGGCAAGGTCAAAGAGTTATGCAAGCAGGAGTTTTTAGTAGTGAATATAACGCTAAAGAAATGCTCAAAACACTCTCTAGTAAAGGTTTAAGAGTCATTATGGAGCCATTGAATTGATTAAGAATAATATTGGTTTACCCTCTACTTAATATGTGTTGATGAAAACTGCATATATCGTTTTAATTCAAATCTGTTGTTAAGCTCGACTTTATCCAAAATTAAGAACTCGCTTTCTTTATCCGGCAAAAACCCTAGCTTTTTGGCAAATACTTTTTCCACGTCACAAATTATAGATGAAGTTAAAAAAGTAAAACTACTGCCCTACAAAGGTTTCAGCTTAAGCGTTCGTGCAACGACTCCGCAGGAGTATCGCGTTGCGAAAAAAAATGGATAAAGTCGAGCTAAGAGGATGTTTGAAAAGTCCTGTTTGAAAAGTCCTCTTGTCGGTATCAAAAGTTTGAGATCCTCCTAAATCCACCGATAAATTGGGGGACTTTGAATTCCGATTACCCATTTTTCAAGGGGAGAGGCTAGTGCCAAGGGATCTCCCCAACTGGAGCGACTGGCGTGGGTTAGGGGGGATCTCAAAGTACCTAAAGTCACAGCAAAACACTTTTCAAACAACCTCTAGTAGACATCTCTGAAAAAAAATCTCCAGCCCTTATCCTATTTAGGTAAAAACTTAATTTCTGGAGATGTCTAATTTATTTTAGGATAATCATTACCTAAAACAATGACTATATCCGCTGTAGATTTATTGATTTGTATACGCCCATCACCATTAGGAAAATCTGGATATTTAACAGAATTTTTCAATTGATGCTCATAATCAATAACATCCTGAGATCCTGGCATCCAGCTTGCAATAGATAAAGCAGCATTAATACTTTGTTTTTTTAAGACATAGATTCTGGTTTTAGACATTTTCCATCCGATTGAAGAAGAGTTAGGAACAGCACAAATCCCAGGAAATCTTTTCAATAATGCTTTTTGAAAATTGTCATCTGCTTTTGGTGAAGCAAAATTAGAAGCATTAATAATACTGAAGTTAAGTTCTTTAGGAAATTTATACTTTGTTTCTAGCTTTTCTAGCTTCGGAATTACTTGGTCTGGAGCTTCTTGCTTTGGAATTAATTGAGGTGAGGGATTTGTTTCTAAAGGGTTTTGAGTTGAAATATCTGACCCTGATGTTACTTGAGGTGAGGAATCTGGATTAATTTTTGGTGTCTCAGCCTTAGCCTTGCCATCTTCTATTAATTTTTGAAGTTCATTTATTTTTATTTGAATATCAGTTACAGATTTGTTTATTCCATTAAACAAGACACTTGTCAAAAGTAATAACACTATAAGCTGAATAGCTAAACTTCTCCAATCACGTTTTTTAACATTAGATAATCCCCATTGATAATAAAGTTGAAAGACATATTTAGTAGCAGATACAACCTGAGAAGTTTTAATATTAACTCGAGGCATAATAATGCAATCCTATTTGAGTTGTGGAAATTATCGCGTAGTGGTGAGACAGTGCTTGCTTCTTTGCAAGGCTATGAGCGCCAGATGGTGTAGGCTAGCGCCAAGATGCTAAAAAAATGTATCTCACTTTTATCAGTACATACTGAACTACAAACTGAAGTTATTGCTTTTCGGATTATTTGCCAAGTTTTTCTATAAAACTGAAATTCTTCCAATCAAAGCAATAGAGATTTCCATCAATCATTTAGGACTGCTATTTAGGATTTTTATTTAATTTTTGAAATCTACGAAAAGTTTAATTGTATTTTTTGACAATCCCTCTTTAGAAGTATTTACTAAATTAAATTTATGTAGAGTTAATTCCATTGGGTTCAGCAAAAATCCTGTGACATTTGTAAATAAGCAATTGTGCGCCACTATTTAAGGTCAAAAATCAGGTGATCAAAATTTCTCACTCATAATATTGACAAAATCTCTAACTGACTTAGAAGGAAATAGCTTTCCTATGCTGGTTTATGATCCAAACGGGTAGCTTGCTCTAGGGCAGCTTTTTCTTTGGCTCGGCGGACATAGGGTTGTAATTGGGCGCGATCGCAAGCTGTAAAGATACTCAGGTTTTCCAAGGTAATCCCCCGCATCAACATTTCTACGCGCCAGGTTTGTTGTGCTTGAGCGATCGCTGGCGTTTGTCCTTGGGGAGTTAACAATCCCTCGCTCCATACTTGCCAACGTGTCTCAAGTTCTGATTCTGAGATGGGTGTACCTGTTTCATTCAGAAACATCGCTGTTTGAGCATCTTTACGACTTTTCAGCCATTTGATTAAAGGGTTATTAGTAAAAGAACCGTAGCGTTTGCCCAAAATCCACTGATTTACAGGCACTTGACGGACAAATCCGGGGATTGTGATTTGCAGGAAGTGCCCTTGACTATCGTAAATTTGGTGCGATCGCTCCAAGCTAGTTATTTCTGTAGCGGATAACCCAGCGCCAAATAATACGTAAGCTAAAGCATAATCTCGTACTCCGAATTTCCTGGACTGTTGGAGAATTTCGTGAACCAAACTAGCTGGTAAATCAGCTACTTCTGTGGTGGTGAACCCTCCTTGTAAGGAGTTGATTGCTGATTCTGTTGAAGATGACATGGCTCCATGTAAAAACAACTCCACCAAATTTTCCAGAAAATCATCCCGATCTTCCCAAAGTTCGTGAAATTCGCTGGTGAACTCAATTACGGCATATCCCAAAATCATCCCATTTAGCAAACTGGCTAATTTCTCTGCCGGTAAATAGGTATTTAGGTGTCCTTGCTGGATTACAGTAGCTAAATACTGAGCTACATAGCGGTTTGCTTCTGTTACTCCCCTGCCTAGTGCGCGGCGATTTTCTGCCGGGAATTGGTCGGCCTCACCTACCACAGACCGAACGAACTCTGGCACTCGTTCTAATGTATGTAAAGTGTCACTTGCATAATCTTTAAGAGCTTGGTAAACATTGCCGGGAGGTGTTGCCCGTCGCACCAGCGATTCACCTAAATCCTTAAAAGCTGCGGACTCTTCCAGCACAGCCAAAAGCAGTCCATGCTTATTGCCAAAATTCCGAAATAGAGTCACTTCGTTGACTTCGGCTTTTTCAGCAATTTGGCGAGTTGTGGTAGCGCTAACTCCCTGAGCAGAAAATAGATCAAGTGCAGCTTGAATCAGGCGTTGACGAGTGGAAATCAGTTGAGATGACATAGAAAAATGCAAGTGGCACTTGCAGGGGGTATCAGAGTTCTGCTAGCATAACAAATGTAAGTGATACTTGCTTTACTCTACTGTAACTAACTAGTGAGAGGGTGGATAAATCCTCAGTGGGATTATGCCCAATAAAAAGTAAATCACTTCATCATCCATCAACAGGAATTTTTATGACCGCAAATTTTGGGGCGATCGCTCCTGAGAGAGGCAACTCACCTCAACTCAGGTGGATAAATGTGGTATTTTTTGGTGTATTTCATGCCTTAGCACTTCTGGCTCCTTGGTTTTTCTCCTGGCCAGCATTAGGTTTGCTAGTGTTTTTGCACTGGTTATTCGGGAGTATTGGTATTTGCTTGGGATATCACCGACTACTGAGCCATAAGAGTTTCCAAGTTCCCAAGTGGTTAGAGTATGCGATCGCCCTCATTGGAGCGCTGGCTTTACAAGGCGGCCCGATTTTTTGGGTAGGTGGACACCGCCAGCATCACGCCCACACAGAAGATATCAATTTAGACCCCTATTCTGCCCAAAAAGGATTTTGGTGGAGCCATATATTGTGGATTTTCTACCCGCGTCCAGAATTTTTTGACTATGACACCTATAAAAAATATGCTCCTGATTTAGCCAGACAACCCTTTTATCGTTGGCTAGATCGCTACTTTTTGCTATTGCAAATACCCTTCGGGTTGCTGCTTTATGCTTTAGGAGGATGGTCTTTTGTTTTCTACGGAGTGTTTCTCAGATGTGTCTTGCTTTGGCACTCAACCTGGTTTGTGAACTCAGCATCACATTTGTGGGGTTATCGCACCTTTGATGCTGATGATGGCGCTCGTAATCTTTGGTGGGTATCCATCGTCACCTATGGAGAAGGATGGCACAATAACCATCATACTTATCCCCACATGGCGAAATCTGGGTTGTCTTGGTGGGAGATTGATATTACTTGGTGGAGCATTCTAGTTTTGCAGACTTTGGGTTTAGCTAAAAAAGTTGTCTCGCGTCCCCCTCAAGGTGCAACTCACGGCTAAATTGCAACTAAATTATCATGAATTTGTTATGCCGATTGCTTCCCGTAGTCGGCTTAATAAAATGTTAAGCATTTTAATTGCATATTTATATCATGATAAATACTTCTAGGTTTCGTCAGACTATCCTACTAGCTGTTATCACACTCAATCTCATTTCTACTTGGCTACACTATATAGATAATGCATTATTTTTGAGTCAATATCCTGTCCCGGCGTGGTTCACTTCTGTTGGAGTAATTAGTACTGTAATTGTGATGACTCCAGTAGGACTATTGGAATATTGGTTTTACACCAAAGGTATGTTTTGGTTAGCGTACTTTTTATTAGTCTTATACTCAATCACTAGTATCTCCAGTCCAGTCCATTATCTCTTTTCGATGGTTGCTCCCATGTCATTAAAAATGCATAGTTTAATTTGGCTGGATGGATTTATGGGGCTATTACTGATAGGTTTCTTGCTGTGGTCTAGTTTTGTATTAAAAGAGTGGCGTAGTATACAATCTGTAAATTGATGTAACATATATATACATATATAATAATTGAAATCGCCGCTCATTCTGTTAATTCTAATTGAACAAAATATTTTACTAGCTATTTCACAGTAAAATCTAACGAATTAAATCACTGTAGTGCATCAAGCGTGAAAACTGACAGTATTTTTTATCGCCTTTTTCAAGAACTTCCTGGCATCTTTTTTGAATTAATTGGCAATTCACCCCAAACGGCAGAGACTTATCAATTCTCCTCAATTGAAATTAAGCAAACGGCATTCCGTATAGATGGTGTTTTTCTCCCAACACAAGGAGAAGAAAATCCGATTTATTTTGTTGAAGTCCAGTTTCAAACTGATACAGAAATTTATTCACGCCTATTTTCAGAAATTTCTTTATACTTACGCCAAAATAAACCGAAAAATTCTTGGCGAGGAGTAGTTATCTATCCCAATCGCAGTTTAGATACAGCAGATATCAAGAATTACAGTGAATTTTTCGCTAGCCAGCGCATCAGTCGCATTTACCTTAATGAATTAGGTGAAACTGCATCATTGCCAGTTGGAATTGCTACGATGAAATTAGTGGTCGATGAAGAGGAGACAGCTATTATCGCTGCTAGGCAGTTAATAGACAGAACCCAGCAAGAAATCAACATCGAACCACAACGGCGGCAGCTACTAGAATTAATAGAGACAATTTTGGTTTATAAGTTTC
This sequence comes from Nostocales cyanobacterium LEGE 12452, assembly GCA_015206945.1. Taxonomy (GTDB): domain Bacteria; phylum Cyanobacteriota; class Cyanobacteriia; order Cyanobacteriales; family Nostocaceae; genus Nostoc. Next base: position 16,596 of record JADEXV010000041.1, read on the forward strand.
CGGCGATGAGTCGAGAGGAGATTGAAGGTATGTTTGGGCTAAGTGATTTGAAAAAAACACGAGTTTATCAAGAAGGGAAGGAAGAGGGCAAACAAGAAGGCAAGCAAGAAGGTAAACAAGAAGGAGCGCGTGAAGAAAAGTTTAGAATGATACCTTTGTTGTTAAGATTGGGATTGAGTTTTGAAGAAACTGCGAAAGAGTTAGATTTGAGTCTAGAAGAAATTCAGCAAGAAATGCAAAAACAGCCTTCAAGTCAGGATACGTAACCTACAATTACAGCAAATTCGAAATTCATGAGTCAGAATTTAGAAGTAAAATAGGCTTTATACCTGGCTTTGAGACTTAGCTTGTGTACTTCAATAACTTTAAATTCGCTGTATGCTTGATCGCGGATTTACCTACATATTCTTACTATTTTCCATTCCCAGAATTTTTAATTTTTTCTATGATTTCGCTCTCTCCTATTCTTCAAGCTAGACTTTCCCAACCCTTAAAAATTGGCTCCTTTGAGGTAAAAAGTCGGGTTCTTCAGTCGCCTCTATCTGGAGTAACAGATATGGTGTTTCGCCGTCTTGTGCGTCGCTATGCACCAGATTCAATGATGTATACCGAAATGGTGAATGCTACAGGGTTGCATTATGTCAAGCAGTTACCCAAAATCATGGAGGTAGATCCCAACGAACGCCCAATTAGCATTCAACTATTTGATTGCCGTCCAGATTTCCTCGCAGAAGCAGCAATAAAAGCAGTTGCCGAAGGTGCTGATACTGTTGACATTAATATGGGTTGTCCGGTTAATAAAATCACTAAAAATGGTGGCGGTTCTTCATTGTTGCGGCAACCAGAAGTAGCAGAAGCAATTGTGCGGGAAGTGGTAAAAGCTGTTGATGTTCCTGTGACAGTAAAAACTCGTATTGGCTGGAATGACAACGAAATTACTATTCTCGACTTTGCCAAGCGGATGGAAGATGCCGGGGCAAAAATGATCACAGTCCACGGACGCACCCGCGCTCAAGGGTACAATGGCAATGCCCGTTGGGAATGGATTGCCCGTGTGAAAGAAGTGCTTTCTATCCCAGTGATTGGGAATGGAGATATTTTTTCCGTTGAAGCGGCAGTGAAATGTTTAGAACAAACTGGCGCTGATGGCGTCATGTGTTCCCGTGGGACTTTGGGTTATCCGTTTTTAGTGGGAGAAATCGATCATTTTCTGAAAACTGGAGAGATATTACCATCACCAACCCCAATTCAGCGTTTGGAATGTGCAAGAGATCATTTACAAGCCTTGTGGGAATATAAAGGCGATCGCGGTGTACGTCAAGCCCGTAAGCACATGACTTGGTATGCTAAAGGTTTCGTTGGTGCTGCCGAACTCCGAGGACAGTTAAGTTTAGTTGAAAAGGTAGATCAGGGTTTAGCAATGATTGACCAAGCAATTGAAAAATTGGCTAATGGTTATGAACTTGAAGAAGTGGATGGTAGTTTAGTTATGTTTTAAAAAATAGATTTAACCAGAAAATCTATGTCAAATAGAACAATTAAAATTATTGTTTTCTCCGTGTTGATACCCTTACTTACTATGAACTTTACGCCGTAGTAAACTTATCATGCCCATACAAGATATCAAAGCTACAACAGTTGATGGTTCAAAAACAGTTGTTGTTTTTTGTGTATCTAAGAAATTAGCCATATCTTCACCAATGATCTGATGTACACGACGAGTGGGATGAATCTCGTCGAAGTAATAATAATTATCAGGTGTTGAACAACCAGGCTCTAACCCACCGGTAGTGTATAAAAGTTTGCAGGCATCATTTATATTGGTAAAACCATATCGCGCTGGGGTAGAGCGAATTTTGTTGCTAATTGCAACGTGGTCATACAGTGCAACTTCAACACCTAATTGCTTATTCAGGATATCGAGTTGACCGGGAAGACTTTCATTGATAACATCTCTAAACTTAGCTGCCTCTTGGGAGTATTGCTCAAAAAGCGGTAATGCAGCTAAATCTGTCGAATTTACAACAAAAAACTGTTTTGCCCCTACCTCTGCAAGTTGTGATATTCCAGAAGCAATATTGTTAACAGCAGCATCAGCTAGTGCATCGACCGAACCAGTCTGATTATAAAAAAACCTTTCTGATAAGTCATTTATAGATATAAAAATGAAGTGTAACGCTTGAGAATCTGCCACGCGATTAACTTCTGTTTTATATTGTTCGATTTGACCGAATAAACCCGTATCTTGATATTGATCAAGCCAAGTACTTAAATTGCCATTGCCGCTTTTTGCACCACCTACAGCATAATCTGTTAACTGTAAATTTTCTTGTTTTGCGAGTACCTCAACTGATGTTAATCCCGGATTATTTGTCCATCGACCATCAGAGTCATACACATCCAATCGGGGGAATATAAATGCTCCAAGCACCCCAGCTTTGACTGCTGCTGTTGTAATCTGAAGTGCTGCCCCATTATCTGAATAGCTATCACCAAAGGCATAAATACGAGAAATGGAGTTGAAAGAAGCTGCATAAGCGTTATGAACACCCACACACAAGAAAGCCGCACTAGTTACTGCGGCATTAGCGAAAGTCTTCAAAGAAGTATTTTTCAGCATAGATAAATGCGTTTCCCCATGTCCAAAATTATGTTCTAAGTTGTAACCTTTGCTTCTAACCACCTAGCCCGATTCCTTACAAGCGAATCGGGGTTTTAAAACCTCTCTTCCTGTAGGCAGAGGAATCGAAGCAGGGTTCTTCGCTGAAATTTGCGACTTTTCAAACATCCTTTGAGAGTCCAAGCGCGGATGGTTTAAAAGTACCATTACCTTTAAAGCCTTGTATAGATGGAGCGTACAGCCTTTTTTGCTCCTTATCATTTTGTACACCTACCCATCCGCGCATTTGGTAAGGAAATTAGTCTAATTGCCGATCGCTACCTCTATTAAAATAAGCGATCGCCTAATCCTTGCACACCTTAATTGACCAAATCAGGGAATACCTCTTGCACAGCAGGATGCACTAAGCGATGGTTCTGTACGTTTACACCCTTAGCTAATGCTGGGTTAACCTCCAGTGCCATAATTCCAAAATTCGCCAACTGGACAACATAAGGTAATGTACTATTATTAAGTGCCTGAGTTGCTGTCCAAGGTACTGCTCCTGGCATATTGGGAACGCCATAATGCACCACACCCTCTTCAATGTATACGGGATTAGTGTGGGATGTAGGGTGTAAAGTTTCTATACAACCGCCTTGGTCAACGGCTACATCAACTATTACCGAACCAGGACGCATTTGTTTGACCAATTTGCGGGATACTAGTATTGGCGCTCTACGTCCTAATACTAAAACTGCACCGATGAGCAAATCTGCCTCAATGACTGCGGCTTCAATATGAGCAGAGTTGCTGTAAAGGAATTCAACTCTAGAGCCAAAGAGTGTTTCTAAGTAAGATAAGCGTTCGACACTCACATCTAAAATCTGCACGATCGCACCCATGCCTACGGCAATTTTAGCTGCTTCTGTGCCGACAACGCCGCCACCTAAAATTACTACTTTACCTGGTTTAACTCCAGGGACACCGCCCAAAAGTACACCTCTACCACCTTGCTGACGTTCTAAGAATCTGGCCCCAAATTGTACTGCTAGCCGACCGGCAATTACGCTCATGGGGGTAAGCAAGGGTAATCTGTTAGCACCAGGTTGTTCTACAGTTTCGTAGGCGATCGCAGTTGTGCCACAATCAATTAAATTCTCTGTTAATTTGCGATCGGCTGCTAAATGTAAATAAGTAAATAATATCTGCTCTTTCTGCAAAAATTTATACTCAGATGTCAGCGGCTCTTTAACTTTAACAACCAATTCCCGATTCCAAGCCTTTTCCGATGTGGGGACAATCTCGGCTCCAGCAGTTTTGTAGTCGTCATCGGAGAATCCAGCACCATTACCTGCTTGTGTCTCGACGAAGATGCTATGACCATTTTCTCGCAACACCCGCACACTAGAAGGACTTAACCCTACCCGAAATTCTTGATCCTTATTTTCCTTGGGAACACCGATTTCCATATATCGCCTCTGATAATTTTTTTGTTTAACGTAGTCTGGCAATCTCAAGCTTGCTACTTCCGTCTTGCTAGTTCCGTATTAGAAATAGCTGGATTAGAGATACCTCATCTCTGTTCTAACTTTCTTAATTCAATCTGAGTAGCCCAAACTCTTACCCTTGACTATTGCCCCAGTATTTATACAATATATAAAGAATAGTAACAATTTATTAAAAGAGCGATTGTATAGCTCCCTACTAGGAAGCTCTTGCTGAATTTATCAAGTCATCTTGGCATTCCAGCACTGCAATCACGCTCATAAGCTACTAAGTGTATGGTAAAAGAACGAGTTTATTCCTTAAACTTTTACCGCTTATCCCCACTTTTCACGACTTCTACCAGAAGTCTCATATCAAGTCCCGTTTGCCAAAAATAAGGTTTCTTAAAAGATGACACAAACACAACCAACAATTACACCTAAACTAGAGGAGCCTAAATTTGGCTTTAACGAATATGCCGAACGCTTGAATGGTCGAGCTGCAATGATTGGCTTTGGTTTGATGCTGGTGATTGAATATGTCACCAATCAAGGGGTGCTATCATGGCTGGGTCTGAAGTAGTGCCATCAACAAGCACAATCTTGAAGTTGTAAGCTAGGAATTAAAAGAGTTTCAACCAGCTGGAACAACCAGTTGGTTTTGACTTCAATAATTGATAGCGGAGTACTTCGCCCTAGATAGATTAACTATACTTATTCATAAATAACTGCCCTAGAATGTAAGCAAGAGAGGAATCGAAATACCTATTAGCGATTGAAATATCATAGACTTGCAACTAATATGTGCAAGGCGATTAATGAGTAAATTTCCTCCCCCTACTAAAAAAATCATAACTTAGTGTCTGCCTTGAATGAGAAAGGCAAATTATGGGTGAGGTATTCTTGGTAAATATACACAAAAGGTGAACTGGAACCAACCAAGCTGTGATGAATGCTGTATTACCTCGTTTTTTGAAGTCAACCTACCGAAAAGAGCCACTAATCAGTGTACTGATGACGATGGGCGTTATGGATGCCCTGATTGGCGGATTGAATGATAGCTGGTCGTTGTTTGCTTTTGGTTTGGGAACGGCAGGGATAGCGCTAGGCTTTAAGTTGTGGCGTTTTCAGCAGCGTCGTCCTTTACCAGAGGAGCCTGTAGTGCAACATTATTTGCCCTCTCGTTCTTCTAGTGCGCCTTTACCAATGTTAAGCGTTTCTAAGAAAAAACCACCTCTTTAGGATGTGCAGAGTTATGACTTAAAATAACTCTGCAAAATTTATTGGGTTTAACTGTATCTATAAAAGTGAGGAAAAAGAGTGAGTAGTGAGGGAAGAGGTGGCGGTAATTTTCTACGGCCGTATATTATCCTGGCATTTATGGCAGCTGTTGCCCTTCCAGTGATTAACTGGGAAGGGTTTTATATTCCTCAAGCTGATGCTGCCATTGAAGAAGTAACGCCAAACTCCCCCCCAGCTAACACTAACTTTGCTAATGCTCAACTAATCTACACACTCAAAGGACATAACGGAACTGTTAAATCCCTCGCTTTCAGTCCAGATAGCAGAATGCTTGTGAGTGGAGGTGCAGAAAACGAGGGTGTCATTCGCTTGTGGAATTTAGCAAAGGGCAAAAAATTAGCGACTATTAACAAAGCACATAAAGCAGCCGTAGAATCTTTAGTGATTTCACCAGATGGGCAAACCCTGGCTAGCTGTAGTGATGACAATACGATTAACCTCTGGAACCTGAAAAATTTAAAATTTAGCCGCTCTTTTGTCGGACATACCAGTAACGTATTATCTTTAGCGGTGTCTCCTGATAGTAAAGTTCTCGTCAGTGGAGCTTTGGATGGGATTCGGCTCTGGGATTTGCTACAGCAGCGTCCTCTGGGGACTATAGTGCGCTTTGATAATTTGATTTATACCCTAGCTATTAGTCCTGATGGACAGACCTTGGCTAGTGGTGATAATAAGGGTGTAATCAAGCTGTGGAATTTGAGTACTGGTAAATTAATCAGTGAATTGGCAGCTCATTCTAGTGCAGTTAGCGATGTGATCTTTACACCAGATGGACAAACATTAGTTAGTGCTAGCCACGATCGCACCATAAAACTGTGGAATATTAATACTGGAGAATTAGTCCGCACCTTTACAGGACATAATAACTGGGTAAATGCGATCGCCCTTAATCCCGATGGACAAACCCTTGCTAGTGCCGGGAGAGATGGAATTAAATTGTGGGATTTAACTACAGGCGAGTTAATAAATACACTGAGTGGACATACAGACTGGGTAAGTGCGATCGCTTTTAGTCCCAATGGGAAAATTCTTGCCAGTGGTGGATTCGATCGACAAATCAAGATTTGGGGGATTCCAACAAAACGTAATTAACAGCGATCGGACAAAATAATCGTCAAAGAGTAGACTAGAATCCCCGATTTATTTTAAGAAGTCGGGGATATCATTTTGACGCTCCTTTCAAAGCTTGATGACTTGCCATAGCTCAAATTCTCACCTTATGTAGAAAGTCAGGCTATCGCTAACGCCGAAAAATTCCCCCAATCATTTCCTGTATCTGCTAAACTTTGGTCTTGCCTTTTTAAAGTTTTTGTAGTAAAAAATCAACCAAAGCTCAGATCGAATTTTGCTATAACTAGTCAAAATCAATGATGGTAGCAACCAATAAGCGACCCAAAATCTTGAAGAACTGTGAATACTTGATGAAAATACAGCCGAACTAATATCTTATCCAGCAAATTACTGTAAGTATAAACATAGGTAATTTCAAATCATCTGTGCAGTTACTTGCCCTCTAGATCGGAACAATTTCTGAACTTAGACAATCTTAGAAATGGTCATCGTCAGTAAATGCACTCAGTTAAAAGTTACGAACTCGTGTGAAGCCAAGGTTTGTAGCGCTTAACCGCTATTTCGCAGGTAGGATAACTTGCTACTTAAATAATGTTTAATTTTCCCGAACTGCTTTTGATCCCCATTTCGATAGAATGACTAGGCAGAACCCTAAAACTAAAAACCGCTTTTGACTGCGACGCTCATGAATCAACTGAACAATGGTTTTACGCTATTTTTAAGTCTGCTAGTCGAGGCGATGCCTTTTTTGCTTCTTGGGGTTTTATTCTCCAGTTTGCTGCTGTTTTTTGTTGATGAGCGCAAACTAGTAGAAAAAATGCCCAAAAATCCGCTGTTGGGTGCTTTAGTTGGCAGTATGATCGGCTTTTTGTTTCCGGTGTGTGAGTGCGGGAATGTACCGGTAGCGCGGCGATTCCTGATTCAAGGAGTACCCACACCAGTCGCAATTGGTTTTTTGCTAGCAGCACCAACAATTAACCCAGTTGTAATTTGGGCCACTTGGACAGCATTTCGAGATCAGCCAGAAATAGTAGTCTTACGAGTCGTATTTTCCTTAACAATTGCCACAATTATCGGGTATGTTTTCAGTTTTCAAAAGGACTTAAATCCCATAGTCCAACCTGCGATCGCTCGTTATATGAAGTTTAATCCAGCCGCGCAGCCCCAAACCAAACGCCGTGGTAAGCCTTACCAAGGACAACAGGAAGAAACAGTACCGAATCTGTTGCAATCCGGGACTTATATCTTAGGAGGCAAAGCAGGTATTCCTCTACGGATAGATCCTAATTTAGTATTGCCTACCTCAGTCTCTACTGCTGATAAACCGCTAGCAGCTAAACTGCGCTTAGTTGTGGATAATAGCATCCAAGAATTGCGGGAATTGGGCGGAGTGATGATTTTAGGAAGTGCGATCGCTGCGGCTATTCAAGTCCTAGCTCCCCGTGAATTAATTCTCAGTTTGGGTGCTGGGCCCATTACCTCAATTGTAGTCATGCTGATATTAGCAGTAGTGGTATCAATTTGTTCTACAGTCGATTCTTTCTTTGCCTTATCTTTTGCCTCAACCTTTAGCAGCGGTTCATTATTGGCATTTCTGGTGTTTGGCCCAATGGTTGACATCAAAAGCGTTGGTTTGATGTTATCTATTTTTAAACCCAAGACTATCTTTTACTTATTTGCTTTAGCAGCACAATTGACATTTGTGTTTACTCTTTTCCTGAACTTGCACGTCTTTTAAGAAAATATTTGTCATTTGTCAGTTGTCCTTTGTCCCTTGTCAGTTGTCCTTTACAAATGACCAATGACTAATGACCAATGACTAATGATCAATGACTAATGACTAATGACTAACAAAAATCCCAAATCTAAAATCCCAAATCTGTTACTTCCTTGGCTGGATGCTCTAGCAATTACGGCTTGGGGCATTTTGATGCTGAGATATTGGCTAACTAATAAGCTGAATCTGTTGATTCATCCAAATTACTTTTGGTTAGTGATTGTGACTGGTATCAGCTTCATCATTATTGGTTTATTCAAGATGCAGGAACTTTGGCAACGGCGTCGCCGCGATATTACGCCAAACACCCAGCATATTAGTTTATTTCCCCCTGGTTGGGGCAGTGGTTTGTTGTTGACTACAGCGATTCTAGGTTTTATCATTACACCGCAAGTTTTTGCTAGTGACAAAGCACTCCAAAGGGGTGTGACTACTGATTTATTGGGAAGCACACGTGTCAAACCCCAAGCTTTTCGGGTTACTGTTCGTCCAGAAGAGCGATCGCTTGTAGACTGGGTACGCACTGTCAATGTCTATCCAGAGCCAGATTCATATAAAGGGCAAAAAGTCAAGGTACAGGGATTTGTGATCCACCCGCCCGATATAGGAAAAGAATATTTGTTTTTAGCACGATTTGTCTTAACTTGCTGTGCGGCAGATGCTTACCCTGTGGGATTACCCGTCAAACTACAAAATAATCAAGAGCTTTACTCTGCTGATACATGGTTGGAAGTAGAAGGACAAATGGTGACAGAAAATTTGGCAGGTAAACGCCAACTTACCATTGCCGCTACCTCTCTCAAAAAGATTCCTCAACCCCAAAATCCTTATAGTTATTAGTTATTTTTTGATGACAAATGACAAATGACAAATAACCAATGACTAAATCTAAAGCATTCCAACCACTGGATCGTATAGCGATCGCATTAATGCTACTGCTGAGTGTGCTGATTGGGTTAATCATCTTGCAAGGTGATGTGGTAACTGCTCGTGTCCGGGAATTTACCTGGCAAAATCAACAAATTGGGGCAGAAGATAATTCCTTCACCCTCACCTTCAGCCGCCCAATGGAAACAAAAAGCGTCGAGGATAACTTGAAAATCGAGCCACCCCTGGCAGGTAAATTCAGTTGGGCAGGGCGGCGGATGGTTTATACACTGGTGACACCAGCACCTTATGGCACAAATTATAAAGTGCAGTTACAAGGAGCTAAAGATAAGTTTGCAGAGCAAGAAGGTAAAAATCGGGTCATACAGCCCTTTACAGGTAGCTTCCGTACACGCGATCGCGTCATCCTTTATATCGGAACTGATAAAGAAGAACAGGGACGCTTGGTTCTTTACAACTTAACCCAAGAGCAAAAAAGGGTACTTACCCCCAAAGACCTGATAGTAATCGACTTTGAGTCATTTCCTGATGGGGAGAAAATTTTATTTTCTGCTCGCGCCGCAAACAATCAAGACTTACTTTCAGCCCAACTGTATACAGTGACAACAGGCGTTTCTGCTAAATCTGGACAAAAAGCAGAACCAGAAGGCAAAGTTGACCTGACTTTAGATAGTAAAGATTATCAAAACCTGAAATTTGACTTATCACCTGATGGGCAAACTATTGTCATCCAACGGGGAAATAAAACTAATCCTGGTGACTTTGGACTATGGTTTATGCCAGCAACCAATGATGGTTCAGCAGAAAAACCCACCCCCAAACGTCTAAAAAGCCAGCCGGGAGGAGACTTTATGGTGACACCAGATAGTAAAGCCGTAGCGGTTGCTCAAGGACAGGGAGCAGCCATTTTACCACTGCAAGGTGATGCCAGTAAACCTTTGGATTTTCTGCCACAGTTTGGTTTGGTACAGGCTTTCTCCAAAGATGGCTCTCAAGCAGCGATGGTAAAGTTTAATACTGATTACACGCGGGATTTGTTTTTGGTAACAAACCAAGGTGTGCAGAAACAACTATTAAAAACAACAGGTTCAATTCTCAGTTGCCAATTTGACATCGCCTCACCCACCCTCTACTGCTTGCTAACACAGCTAGTATCCAAGGAACAATACATAGAACAGCCTTATGTGGTGGCAATTGATCTGAAAACCGGGCAACAGAAACCACTGTTAGTACTGCCTCCCGCTCAACGGAATGTGCAAATGAGTTTATCTGCTGACGGTTTAGGCTTGTTATTTGACCAAGTAGTACCGCAGACAAATCTTCCAGCATCATTACCGACAAACACTTTGAAAACTGATGATGGAGATGTTATTGCTACCAGTAGTCTGTGGTTAATGCCTTTGTTGCCCATCGCTGATGCTGCCACTGTTGAAATTAGACCAGAACAACTCCCCTTAGCTGGATTTCATCCCCGATGGCTACCTTGATTGAATAATTCGTAATTCGTAATTCGTGATTGGAAATGTTTAACTTGGTTGGCAATATGTAAAAACTGGTCATCCCTGTCCGGATGAGATGAACCGTCACGGGTTTTGCGATTCGATTGTAAACTGTAGCCCAGGGATTCAAGTAAGTTGTAAACACTTTTAGCACTAATTCTATGTCCCCCACGATTTAGAGTACCTGCTAATTTCACCACACTTTTAGAAGTCCATTTTAGAGGAGACTCTGGGTCTTCCAACGTCATTGGTTCAATTAGCGATTCCAAATCTGATAGCAGCATTGCGTCTTGTTCTTCTAGTAGTTTTCGTCCACCTCCATTAGTACGGATTGGAGTACTGTCGTCCTCCGTCTTCACCCCATCAAGTTCTGACAGCAAACCCATTCCCGCATGAATTGTAGTGCGGGATAGCCCAGTTGCGATCGCCTAACCGCCCGCTGGAAACGATCGCTACTTGACTGACACCTCCCCGTCCCAGGCTTCGGGCTTCGATTGCTGCCCAAATACGCCGTGTTTTCTCTTTTCTTGTAGGGTAATAACGAATCATACTTGTCTTGAATGCTTTCGACTACCTGGTTATCAGACATATAAGGCTTTAATTCCGTTACATTCTGATACTCCAACTATTCGGCCAATTGTTCAAGTTATTTTTACATGATTCCTTAGTAATAATTTTCAAATCCAGTAACAGCATTCTTCTCTAGTACTTTTTTAAAATATACTTTTGAGGATTGTTACAAAAAAGCCCGGTTACTTTCGTGACCGGGCTTTTAGTTATCTCAATCTCTCAAAGGAGGTAGAGTAGTCTGAGTACGACCCATTAGCTAGCAGGTTATTCCAAATTAACCTTGACAACTTTGTTCTTTTCCTGCTCAGTTTTAGGAAGTATCAGATTCAAGATGCCATCTTTATAATCTGCCGTAACGTCAGTGTTTTGAATCCGAGCCGATAGAGGAATTACGCGTTGAAACTTACCGTAATGAAACTCACTTCGAGTAAGACCTTTTTCTTCTGTTTTCGCTTCAGACTTCCGCTCACCGCTAACGTAAACAGCATTTTCTGTGACTTGCACATCCAGGTCTTTAGCTTCTATTCCTGGCAGTTCTATCTTTAAATGAATCGTATCTTCAGTTTCTTGAATTTCAGCGGCAGGAACTTTACTTAAGCCTTTGTCAAAGAATGTAGATGGTAGTCTGGTATCTTCCAATAAACTATTTATTTGGTGTTGTAGAGTGTCAAGTTCTCTCCAAGGATTCCAACGAACTAGTGTCATAACTCTTCCTCGCATTAGTTAGCTTTGTTTAATAAGTTTTGCACTTCAATCTGTGCTTACATATTCATATTATGTAGAGTTAAAGCTGCTGTAAATTCGGTTTTTAACACCAATTAATTGATGAATACCGTACTAAATTAGATAATTTTTTTTACGGTTAACTCTAATTTGTATGTTCGGTAAACCCGAATAGACACATTAGATTCAATCATACTAAATCAATAAATCTGCTGTTGAAAGGATAGTGTAGAAATACGATGCTTCAGTTGGGCTATATCTACAACTGATGAGTAACAACACTGCATAAATTTTTAGATAACCTCAGTTAAATATATATATCTGTTCAAGTTTGTCTTGAACTTTACTCCCGATTTATGAACCAACACAGCATCAATGATGAAACTATTTCCTTGGCTTAATTTTGCACACATTCTTGATTCTAGTGTTCTACCTAGAATCGCTAGAACTCAAATAGCTACTCATGGCAAGAGTGACACATCAATCAACATAGGTATCAAATCTAATACTTTACGCAACGATTCCACAGATATCAATTGTCTCAAAACCTTTGATACTGCTGTTCTTGCTTATCAGATGATGGGTCTTAGCAACTTTGAATGAAGCGTAGGATGCGCTCAATTAAATCACCCGAATGGGTGAGCAGCAAATCAACCGTTCAGGTGAACTAGGTGCAGGAAGTTAAAACTAATAAAAAATAAGACTCTATTACTCAAGAACACTAATTGCACTTTACTATAACTAAGGATAATCCTATGAAACTCTCTATCTTGATTGATTCTGTACTCATTGTTACTTCTATTGCTTTATTGCCTAGAATCGGTGGCGTTCAAATAGCTACTAACAATAGTGGTGAACCTATAGCTATCAATTCTAACAATTCATCTACTCATTCTACTAACGGCAGCTACCTCAAACTTTCTGATGCTGCATTTCTAGCTTCTCAAGATAATCTGAATGTACAGGGTATTCCTAGCGGTAGCGCTTTGGTATCTCAATACCAAACAGGAAACCTGACTGCATTAAATGTGGTTAAGGCTGCTGTCAACGCTAAAAAGTTACCAGCACAAGCTTTGAATAATAAAGGTTATCTAAACGCTGTCGAATCGCATCTGACATCATTCGACAGCACCAATGATTTATCTTACTAAGTACAGGCTTGCAGAGGTTCATCATGGATTTATAAAATGCTGTACTATCATCTGCTTGCTTTGACAAGAAAATGCGTAACCGAACAGGAAAAGCTCCTGTCTCCTCCTAATCACCATCTCATTCGCAAAAATTACTTTGACCCCTCCAACACCTTGGAGGGGTTTTTAGTTGGTGCTACGGTTACTACTTGCTCTAACGTCGTCCCATGCACAGTAGCACTGGAATGCTGTCTGCTCCCACAAAAGCGTAACTTATCACACTTTTAGAAAAAAGGGACGAGTCATAAATTATTTACTGTTCTATCAAATTAACGTTGTTAAGTTACTCAGCAGGTGTAGTTTTCACCTCCAGGCTGTGTTAGATATCGTGACGCGAAACAGGAGTATAGGTACGTTGTTAAAGCTTTCTCCAGAATCTCCTCTATTTATTGTGTTAATCATTATTAGTTTTCTAGTAGTAACTTTATCAACTTGGTTATCATCTAAACCATTTGTTTTAAAACCATTTGGGGTTAATGATATTGTCCAAGTACTGACATTACAATTATTCATTTCTTTGTTGTTAGAGCGTTCTTTAGAAGTTTTCATAACTACTTGGCGTGGCCCATTTGTAGAACAATTAGATATTAGTATTCAGCAAGAAAAGGCTCTAATCTCTGAGAAAATAAAGCTTATGGAAGGACAGCAGCAACAGTTTCCTTCTTTGGAATCAAATCAAATCAGTGGACTCCCACCAGAAGGAATGAGTTTAGAACAGCAAATTATCCAAAATTTTACACAAAATCAACAAAATTCATTAAAAATTTTCCAGCCACAAATGGATGATATAAATGAAAAAGAACGCCAAAGAGCAGCTTATAAATCTGATACACGAACAATTGCTCTATGGACATCCCTTTTATTCGGTCTTTTAATGAGCGCAATAGGTGTTCGGTCAATTGAGCCACTTGTAGTTATTGATTTAGATAATCCAATACAAATAGTTATTTTCCGTTGTTTAGATGCACTGTTGACAGGAGGTTTAATTGCAGGAGGTAGCGAGGGAATTCATAAGCTTATAAAAGTTTTTATCGACTTTATGGAAGCTACATCTAAACAAATTAAAAATCAGGGATCATCTTGATGAAACTTTGAATGCAGGATGATATTATCAATATTTTGATAATTATATTAATATCTATTCTAGATATAGAGTACCATCTTCCCATAGATAATCTTTAACTTTGACAAAGTTTTTATTTAAGTTTTTTAATAAATATGGTTCAGATAAAACCTGAACTCCTTCCATCTCCAACTTATTTTTTTGCTGGCTCACATAAGTTATCAAATAAACTTTAGAATCTAATCTTCTATGTACCGGATAATCAACAGATGAAGTTTTTTTTAGGTATATAGGAATAGCTCTTAGATAACTATTATCTACTCCTATGCTTTTGATTATCTGTTTATATGTAACTACTTTTCCACTTGGGATTTTGATAATAAAATTTAGAAATCGTTTATATGGATTTTCAGATAATGCTGGAAATTTATGAGCTTGCACCTGAAAGTTACTACCAACCTTAATTTGACCTGATTTAATAACTACGCCTAAAATCCCTCTTTTACCTTGGATGCTTTTTAATGATTCTACCAAGTGAGCTATTCGCTTACATGGTTCGCAGTAAAAAGTTAGTCGAATTGCCGCACCACTTTCAAAGGTTAGCAGAGAGCCAGGGATAAATTCATCAAGTTCTATACCTTGAACCACGATATTTTCTCGCAATTCTCCTGGTTGAATTGATAAGTCGAAAATATCTTCGTACCTAACAATTAAAACTTGCCTGGGACTTATCGGATTAGCATTAATATCTCCTTCTATACCATGACTTATCTTTAAATTTAATGTGTCAAGCTCTACCATCGACGAGCCTGGTTTTACTTTGCTGAAAAGATGTATGATTGAGAGAGCCATATTCATTCAGCGACGCGATTAATCTCAAATTTAGGCAGTGAATTCAGGTAAATTATCGGATTTACTAAGAATGAATAAACTTCCATCTCCTCCACGCCCAATTCTTAAAGTTTCATCTAAGTAAGTAATATCTAATGTGGCAGTTCTGCTAGTAGGATTATTAGCTGAGACAACCTTAAATGGGTTAAGTTGGGGAGTATTAATACCAAGAATCTTCTCAATTGATAGATATCGTTTGTCAAAATAGACGTTGATACGTTTGTTCTGTAGAGGCTCTATATCTTCTTTGGCTGGCTCAAAGCTAGCTGTAACTTTGACATATCCCGATACTAACCCCAGAGGATGTTTAACTTTAGCTAGATTGAAAAACAATTTATTTGCAACATCAATCACTTGATAAACTTTACCCAGCTTTAATCCCAATGGAAGAGAAGCTAAAGAACGTATTTCTCTAGCTGTGGAGTATTGCAGTTGCCAAGCTCCCTCTAGCAAAGAAGTAGCGTATAGAAGAGGATTGAGATTGGGATTGACGCTCTCCAGTTCCGTCGTCAATTGTTCAATTTCTGCGGCTAAGTTTTTGTCTAGCTGCAAATCGATAATGGGAGAGCCATCACTCTTACTTTGAATATTGTCAAGCTTTGCTTGTAATTTTTCCTTAATTAAAAGTTGATTATTCAATGGTAAGAATTTTCCTTGATATATCCTATTTCTTTAGTTCAACTTTTATGTGGGAAGTACATAAAAGTTGAATTATTTAGATGAGATTAGTCAATTAGTTGTGGGGTGGGAATTTGCGTATCGATATCTGCTTGGGAAAAATTAGGGAGCAACCAGGTACTCTCACCCGCTTTGAATACTTTGGCAGGTTCAACATTCAATTCAATTGCACCAGTAGCTAGATTGGTTCTCGCAAGAGACTGTGTACCATCGACAAACTTAACGGCGATAGGTTCAGTCAGTTGTTGTGGTTGAGCGTTTGGGCCTAAAACCACTTGAGAACCTGCGGGTAAGTAAATGCCATCGCAATCCCAATCATCATCGGTGATTGTTCCTGCACCCAGGAAGTAAAGTTGGGTTGGAGATTTTTTTGGTTTATTGGCATAGACAGCCAAAGTCTTTCCAGTTTCATTGCGGCACTGCGCCCGCTTTCTAGCTGTTTCTATGACATTTTTCTGAAACTGCAATTGTGCCAGTCGCTGCTGGAATTGCTCAGGTGTATAGCCAGCTTGCTCAGGTGTATTCTTTACAGTTAAAAGTTGATTGAGTGCCTGAGTTACCTCAGCATAGTCAGCCCCCTTAGTGAAATCCTTACCTGCCCAAGAGGGTTGAGCAATTAGTAGATTCACCATCAATACGAGAGCGACAAGAACAATTTTGAGAAACTGCATAAATTTCTCCTTTGTTTGAAATTATTGTTCAGTACCACTGAAACTTTACCAGATTTCAAATCCTTGAAAATTTCGATCGCGATCGCACTACACACCCATAAGATTAATTAATAGCCCTACAAGTTCTCCTCAATATCTACTAAAAGTTGGTAACAGTTAACTATTAACTGATGACCAATGTCAAACTCTTAACTGGGTGACGGCGATATTACCGGAAAAACATACATCTACATCGCTGCCAGGAGTGCGATCGCGTTTGCCATATTCCCCTACATAATAAAAATTATCGCCTTCAATTCGATAGTTCACGGGCAAAGGTTTGGTACAGGCTTGGCAAAATACCACTTCAGGATCTGGTTCTCCTGGTTGCAGATGCGGTAGATTCACATTCCAGAAGCTTCCTGGCTCTAAGGGACGCTTGAGTAAATCCGCTAAAACTTCAGCTGTGAATTTGGCAGCCATATCCCAATCAAAATTCTGCTTGGCTTTGCGATACTGAGAAATGGCAATTCCGGGAATACCGTGCATCGCGGCTTCTCGCACAGCAGCCACTGTACCAGAAATATAGGCATCGACTCCCAAATTTCCCCCAGCGTTGATACCTGAAAGTACAAATTTGACATCTGCGGGAATTTGTGTTATCGCAATTCTCACGCAATCAGCGGGAGTACCTGCGATCGCATACTCAGTCTCAGAGCGTCGTTGGAGGTTGATAGCACGAGTAGTAGTAACTTGATGTCCACAGCCAGACTGATGATCGGCAGGAGCAGCGATAATAGAATTTTTGCCATTTACAGCTTTGAGTAGCGCTTGGATACCAGGGGCATCAATGCCATCGTCGTTAGTTAAAAGTATAGTCATGTATATATGATATTGATTTAGCTAAAATATCAGAAAAATGCAGATATGAACCATCACATAGACATCTCTATAAACTAAATATGCATTGTCTAGAACCCTTGTAGAGAGCTAGCAGGATAACGTCTTGACATTCTTTTTCACTCAGATATCTAAAGCTACTCGCAGATATGAAAAAATATGGCGTTGTTGAACCAAAATATGAATCATACGATATGATTTCTAGATGGTTTGCAAATTCCGCCCTCAGCATTTGGGTTAATTCCCAAAATGGGCGGTATTTCTTGTGAGTAGTAAGGGGTTTAGCGTCAGGTTAATGCTTGCAACCGCCCTTAGAACAAGTTTGTATAATCAAAAATCCCGTACAATATACATATTTGCTGGGAATATCAGAAATTTTACACTGAAGAAAATCGGGAACGAGGTGATTTTTGCAGTGGTTCTGTAGTATTTTTGGTGCAAGTCTGTCTTAGGGATCACACGATGAAACAGCTCCTCAAACAAGTTTTTAGCAGTCAAAAACACCTTATCTGGCTAATTCTACCTTTGGTGACGGTTATTTTCGCAGCCTCACTATTTGCTACACCTGCTTTAGCCACAGGTGTGTATCAAATACCCAGCCTGACAGCAGGGAATGACACTTGGGTTTTGGATCAAGGTGAAGTCATCAGCCGTCTAAATGAAGGCAAGATTAGCAGCGCTTTTAAGGATTTGGCAAAGCAAACAGATAAGGAAGTAAGAATTGTTACTGTTCGCCGCCTCGACTACGGTGAAACACCAGAAAGTTTTACTAAAGAACTGTTTGAAAAATGGTTTCCGACAAAAGCAGCCCAAGCTAATCAAACCTTATTGGTTCTTGATACAGTTACCAATGGTACTGCCATTATTACTGGGGATGAAGTCAAGCCAATGCTTACTGACTCTATTGCCGAGAGTGTAGCTACTGAAACAGTAAGTGTGCCATTACGCAATGGTGACAAATACAATCAGGCATTTCTCGATGCCAGCGATCGCCTTGTCGCCGTACTCTCTGGCAAAGCCGATCCAGGGCCACCCCAAATAACTGACAATGTGCAGGTTGGAGGCACTTTCAAGAAAGCAGAAGAAACCAACCAGGGTAATGCTACTGCTTGGGTAGTAGGATTGTTAATCGCTGCCACCGTTATCCCAATGGCAACTTACTATATCTATCAGATAAATCAGCCCTCTTCTAATGGGTAATGGCAGAGTTAGGAGTGGAGTTAGGAGTTATGAATTTCTAACTCTTAACTTTTAACTCCTTACTCCTAACTTTAATCTTGAACATACTCTCGCCCTGTAACTAAAGCTACCTCAGCCCGGACAAATTCTCGACCCAAATAAGCTGCATGATCTAATTGAGTTACCAAAGTGGGCTGAGTTTCTTCAAAAATTTTCACGCAAAGTTCTTTCGCTGTTCTGGCGCTAAAAACTGTTGTATGAGTTCGTTCTACCTTTTGTCGCGCCGGAATAACTTTTCCCGTTTCGGGATCGACAGCTAAACCGCGATCGTCAATTACATTGGTAAAATGCTTGGCATAAATTAACCCCGCGTCTCGATCTAAGTAAATAATGAAATATCCACCGGGATCTAGGTCAATATGGCGCTGGGAAAGTTTATCATCAATTGCGACTAAATCTTCAATTATTAAATCCATAAGCATTATAAAAAGAAATTTTCTTTTTTCAGGGTTTTTACACTCTATATCAAGTGTAATTCGTCGTTCACCCTCTGCCTTGGCAAACTTTTAAGAATCTTGGTTACTAAATGGCAACTCTGCATTAATTGCCTCAATCTGCTGCTGTTCGAGTTGATTCACTTCCTTAATATAAGGACGAATAATTTGTCCTAAACGATTATTGTAAAAGCGATGCAGACTGTGATTGGGCATAGCGGGGAAACCTCGCCGTTTTTTGTGTCGCCCACCCGCGCCAGGGTCAAAAATTTGGATACCGTTAGCGATCGCCCACTCAATCGGTGCATAATAGCAAGCATCAAAATGTAAGCAATCTATTTCTTGAAAACTCCCCCAATAGCGGCCATAGAGTTTGTCATCTTTAAATAAACAAAAAGACATTCCTAAAGGATGAGAATTATCTTCTTCGCTATATGCGGCAACAAACAAGACTCGATGGCGATAATCGGTGTGTAGCTGCTCAAAAAATCTCCGTGTGAGATACTTGCTACCCCACCAGCCAAACTTATCACAGGTGTCGGCATAGAATTGGTGCATCAAGGGAAACAAAGACTGATGAATTTGATCGCCACTCAGCGGTTGCAATCGTAAACCTGCTTTTTCCACAGCTTTGCGTTCCCGCTTGATATTACGACGCTGATTGGCGTTAAACACCTTCAAGTAATCATCAAAAGTTTTAAAACCAGCATTTTCCCAGATATAGCTGTGGTGCAGCCAAGTTGTAAAGCCATGCCGTTCTAGCATCGGACGCCATTGGGGATCGACGTAGAGAAAATGACACCCAGAAATCCGATTTTTGGAGCAAAAAGTGTCAATTTCATGCACCATCAGCGCTGTGATTTCATCCTCATCTTCTCCTGGGGCGATTAAGAACCGATAACCTTCTGCTGGGGTAAATGGTGTCATTCCCAGCAATTTTGGGTAATATTGGACTCCGATGCGATCGGCTAACTCTGCCCATTGGTGATCGAACACAAATTCACCAGAACTATGTCCTTTAAGATAAAGTGGCGCAGCAGCAATCAGCGTTTTATCTCGCCACAGTGTCAAGTGATTTGGCAACCAACCAGTTTTAGCCGTAACACTCTGAGAAGTTTCGAGATTATTCAGCCACTCCCATTCTAAAAATGGCGTTTTGAGTGGCATTGCCAAAGCATTCCAGGCATTTTGGGGTACTTCAGCGATTTTGTTCGTCCAAACGACAGAATAGCGAGGCTTAAGTTGTTCCACCATCTTAGAGGAGTAGGGAGTATGGAGTGGGGAGCAGGGGAGTAGGGGAGCAGAGGAGCAGGGGAGCAGAGGAAAAGAATCAATGCCCAATGCCCCATCCCCAATAAATAACTTAACTTAGCGTAATCTAATCTGCTGGTCGTTGCAGGCGATAGTGCAAAAACACCTCTTGCTCAACTGTATGAACTTCTATGAGTTGTAACTTAGGAGCCAAATCGGGTAAAAATCCTTTCCCTTCAACGGGTGTGGGTGCAGTATTACCACCTAAAATCAGCGGACATACAGTTAGCCATAATTCATCAATTAAGTCTAATTCCAGCAAAGAAGCGACTAATTCACCTCCACCCAAGATCGCCAAGCGTGTTATATCTAGAGTGGCTAGATGTTTCAAAGCTGCGGGAATGTCAATTTCTCGCGTTGGTGTTTCAAAAACCAGAATCTTATCAAATTCTGGAAGGTACTCCTGTACTCCGATTCCCAGAGTTGAGTGAAGCGTCTGTAAGCGTTCTTTCCACGAAAATTCTCCTGCTGTTGTCGTGAGTAGCCAGCGTCTAACTGGTTGCTTAAAAAAGTGAATTTCCGGATTAAGGTTTGCAGAGCTTGTAATCACTATATGAACTGGTTGCTGAGGCTTCCCTCCTTGTGCCCGAAGTTGCACTAGAGTTGGATCGGTTACAGTAAGTGTTGTTCCATAAGCATCCAGAGTCCTAGCACCGAACAAAACGGCATCAGAGGCAGCAATTTGTTTTTCTAAGTGTGCTTTATCAACCCTTGAGCCAAACCTAGCAGGCGATCGCTTAAAATCTGCTATCTTGCCATCTGCACTCATTGCTAAAACAACTGTAGTATGAGGACGATGTTGCAACATTAAATTGATTTAATAGTTTTAATACTTACTTTAGTTGTGTGTAGATTTTCAAAAAAACCATACCTGCAAGCTACTGTTTTATCATTTCACCACTGTATTGATATGCAACACAAATCGCTTATACATCTAGCATATACGAGTTTTGGTATACCACGTTTCTTTTTGAATTATAGCAATTTGTTATTTTTAAACATTGAAAATAAAATTCTGATAATTTAATACAATGTCTCATCTAGCTGGTTTAATTGCATATCTTTGGTGTTGTAGATTGCAGGTGCAAAGTGAGACACTTGATGACTAATTCCCGCCAATCTTCCTTCCGTCGAATTTTAGTAACGAGAATATTGCTGCTGTTTGTTCCAGTTTTACTTGTAGGCGAAATTGTTGCCTTGAATAAGGCACGTACTAGTATATTGAGAACTGCACGGCAAAATTTAACAGAAAGCGCTATCAGTAAAGGGGAGAGAATTGGTGATGCGATCGCAATCTTAAAAGCTAATTTACAGAGTGTAAGTAAAACAACGGTAATTCCGTCAGATTCACCTATACAAGAGCAAGAATTTCTCACGCAGTTAAAGCAACAACTTCCAGCTAGTATTGAGTGCATCCAATTAAAAAATCTCCTCAACCAGAAGATAATTGCTAGTAACTGTGGGGATCGAGAAATTGGAGAATTGAAATTACCTTTGCCTAGTGATGGAGTTGATATTAAAGCAATCTTCCCTTCAAAGGCAGGAACGACTGGAAAAAGAAATGCACAAAATCAACTGCAAGTAGTTCTATCTGCACCAGTTTCCGATAGCCGAAAAAATTTAGTTTACAGCTTAAGTATTCAATCTGCATTATCCCAACAAACCAGAAATCCGCCGGGATCGCTCACAGGCGCTATGGTAGTGATTTCTGAAGATGGCACAATTTTGGCACATCCATTCACAGACTGGGTGGGAACTAATATCAATCAGCACTCTCATGCTTCCCAAATCAAGAGCATAATCAAAAATGCAATTACGGGAAAAAACGATTCGATAAGTTTGTCTTTTAGACAGGGAGAAGAATTAGTCGCTGGCTATACAGTTATTGCAAATCCACTTACTCAACAGCAGCAGCAAAAATGGATAGTCTTAGCTGTTAGTAGTGTCGATAATGCACTTTTTGGTTTGGAGGAAATTAAATTAATTCTCATTGTTTTGACAGTTGGTTTGATTGGTGCAAGTTTGTTAGCATCCTTATATTTAGCTCCTTACTTGGCCCGTCCTGTAGAAGAATTACGAGACTACGCTCTCAATATTCACTCTCACCATGCTGCACAACCAGTTCCACACAATTTTCAAATTCGAGAATTCAATCAACTGGCCCAAGCATTAGACCAAATGGTAGAACGCCTGAAAGCTGGATCGGAAGAACTAGAAATAGCTTGGAAAGAAGCAAAAAGTGCTAACCAAATTAAAAGCCAGTTTTTAGCTACGACTTCCCATGAATTGAGAAACCCATTAAATATTATTATTAACTGTATTCGCCTGGTTGAAGAGGGCTTATGTGATGACCGGGAAGAAGAAATGGAGTTTCTCAAACGTGCCGATGAAACAACGATTCACTTGCTAGGTATTATTAATGATTTACTCGACATTTCTAAAATCGAAGCAGGTAAGCTTTCGGTCATCTCTACACCTATTGACCTCCGACAAATATTATTAGAGGTGATTAATTTACAATCAGTTAATGTTCAACAAAAGGGCTTGCAACTGAAATGTGAGTTAGCTCCTCAAGCGATCCCAATTAAGGCAGACGCGGGAAAACTCAAGCAAGTACTGATTAATGTTATCGGTAACGCCACCAAGTTCACCGACACCGGAAGCATCACCATTGCTACAGAAATTCAATCTAGTAATGGTGCATCTCAGGTGGTAGTAGCTGTCAAAGATACAGGTATAGGCATCGATCCGACTCAACAGCACAAACTATTTCGCCCCTTTGTAATGGTGAATGGCACTACGACACGTCAGTTTGAAGGTACTGGACTGGGACTAGCGATTTCACGAAACTTAATCGAACTCATGGGAGGCAGTATTACTCTTGAGAGTGCAGGGCTTCATCAAGGTACGACACTGAAAATTACCTTACCTTTGATTGATATCTCGCTGTTAGCTGTTCCAAATCAAGAAGCAAATGTCGGGGATTTGGGATTCTCGTCTGGGAATGAGCCAGTAAAGGCAAGCCGCTACCCCAACCTACAGGAGTCTGGGGGAAGTTCTTCTTTAGGGATCGACAAGTCTATGAAAGTAGAGGTAGACAAAAAAAAGCTCCCGAAGTCCCAGTTGCTCTTTGGAAATGAGACTTGCGAGATTCGTCTTTCACCCCTGCAAACTATCTTGGTAAGTCTTCCAAAAGCAGAAGTTTGTGCAAATGGGACTTTCAAGACGTAATTTAGTCAAAAGTCCATATTCATCACTACTCCTGAAACTTTTAATCCTTGACGATGCGATCGCTCAAAACAACAGGTTTACCGCCTTGGCTAAGAGATAATGTTAGAGCAGCAAGAATTTCTACTAACTCAGTGCCTACCCAGCCAGACGAAACCTCTGAGGGAGTATTGTTCAGAATAGAGACAACAAAGGAGGAGCAAACCCGCCCCAATGGTTCTCCTGGCTCTAATTCCAGCGCTATCTGTCTTTGATTCACAGGAATAAATTGATTCCCTTGCTGTTCAAACTCACCATGTAGAAGGGTTAGGGGTGATGATATTGACATTTCATCAAAAATTAAACTGCCAAGACTACCTACAATCCCCAGCCGTCGCTGTTTATCAGAATTCAGCCAGCACAGGTGAATATAAGCTTGAAAGCCATCTGGATATG
>JADEXV010000416.1 GCA_015206945.1 Nostocales cyanobacterium LEGE 12452
ATCAAAGTTACAGACCAAGAGCTTGATACTATTGCAATCGAACGAAATTATTTTCATGGTGAGTGGAACTATATTATAAAACCCAAAGTAGGCACTTAATTGTTCAAGTTATTTTTACATAACTCCTAACTGCTGTCACCTGCGCTCCAGACTGTTCAAGAATGAAGGCAATTAACTCACGCGTATCCGCATTGTCATCGACAACGAGTATTTGCAAGCCGTTGAGTACTGAGAGGTTATCGACTTTTACTTCACTCTCATTAATTAAAAGCTTTGGTTGCGGTTCTACTAGAGGTAACAACACTGTAAATATTGCTCCCTGTCCTTCCCCTTCGCTAAATGCGCAGACTGTGCCTGAGTGCATTTCTACTAAATGGTGTACAATTGCTAGCCCCAGCCCTAAACCATTGTCTGCTCTAGTAGTTGTGCTATCAGCTTGACGGAAGCGCTCAAAGATATAAGGTAGAAAGTCAGCACTAATTCCCTTACCTGTGTCAGAGACAGTGATCTGAGCATTTGAGTTTACCTCTTCTAGATATACTTCAACTCGCCCTCCGTTAGGTGTGAACTTGACGGCATTAGAGAGCAAATTCCACATAACTTGTTGAAGGCGTTCTGCATCACCCATAACTTGACCAACTGAGGAGTCAAGATAAGATTCAATTTGAATATTCTTAATTTCAGCTGTGGGATGTACAGCTTCAATTGCCGCGTGAATTATAGGCAGAAGGTCAACTTTACGAATATTTAGGCGAATTTGACCTTGTACAATCCGTGAGATATCTAGGATATCTTCAATCAGTTTTCTTTGAAGTTGGGCATTCCGCTCGATTGTCTCCAATGCTTTAGAGGTAGTTGCTTCGTTCCATTTGCGATTACGCATTAGTTGAACCCAACCCAGCATAGAATTGAGAGGTGTACGAAGTTCGTGGGAAACGATCGCTAAAAACTCTTCCTTGATGCGGTTAGCTTCTTGGGCTTGCTGATAAAGATGGGCATTGTCAATGGCGAATGCTGCTCGTTGAGCAAGTTCTTCAGCCATTTCTAGGTCTACAGTAGTGTAATGGCGTCCTGGTTGTGCAGACGCAAATAGAATTGTCCCTAGCTTGCGTTCGCGTACTAACAGTGGCACTACCATCTGAGACTTAACTTGGAGTTGGCACAGCAGACTGAAGTGTTCCTCGTTTAAGGATTTTTTCTGTAATGAAGACTCCAGAATGTTTGTCGCCAGTTCCGGCTTCCCAGTCCGTAAAACTTTCGGTGGGCCATAATCAGCATCAACAGGAATTGGATAGCGTTTTTGGAGTTCTAAGATCAGTGCTTCTTTCGCTGGTTCAGATGCAATGATGACTGGGTTAGTGAAGACTGGCAAATTATTTTCGACGACATCCACAATACACCAATCAGCAAGGGTAGGTACTGCTAATTGCGCGACGCTGGTTAGGGTAGTGCGATAATCCAAAGAAGATACCAATACACGACTTGCTTCCGCTAAAAAATTAGAGCGCTTCTCTGCGGCTTGGGCTGCAATTCGGGCGGCTTGCTCATTGGAAAATAACTGCTGGCGCTGCAACTCTAAATGCCTACGCTGGCTAATATCACGCATTAGCCAGCGCAGAGCAACTGGCTGATTTATTTCGTTACGAACAGTAACTACTGTCAAAGCAACATCAAAACAGATTTTTTTTCGTGGTTGTAAACACACCTCCCATTCCCCGCCCCGGTCGAGCTGCTGTAACTGAGTTAGGTAATTAAAAAAAGCTTGATGATCTGACTGGGCAATGAAAGTAAGTAGCGGTTTGCCAATCAAAAATCGCTGTGAAACATTGAGGTGAATGCTAGCAGCACGATTAGCTTCCAGGATAGTGCCGAATCTATCAGTTACCAAGTAAGCATCAGGTGCAAAATCAAATAATTCTTGGTAGCGCTGACGCTCCTTCTCTACTACGATTCGTGTTGCTTGTAGTTCTTCGGAGGCGATTTTTAGTTCTTCTAAAGTGATTTGAAGTTCCTCAAAAGCTTCTGCTGTTAGCTCTTGCTGTGAATACGGCTCACTTGCAGTCCTTTGCACTAATCCCGTTACTCGTGAGCGCAATGTCTCTACTTGTTGACTAAAATCGTCTACATTCATATTGCTCACTTTGCTAAGACTAAGAAGCGCGCGTTAGATAAAACGTCAGGCTAAATATAAAGCCAACTGTACGCTCAAAGCTGGTCTCAAAACTATTGCTCAAAAGATAGAGGTTTGTCTTGGCAACGCAAGTTCTACAAAGTGAATCAGACACAAAATAGTTCTCAACCTCTAACTACCATCCTAAAATAAAGAATTCATCAAGAAATCTACCTACAGTCTTGTACAGCAAGAAACATAATAGGTAGATTTCAGCAAATGTTTTTATAACTTAAGGGGGGTCTGATGCTTATACCAATTCACAATTCGCAACACTTGTCTACGAGAGGCTACGCAAACGTGAAACAATCAACCTTATTACAGGCGAGGTAATCTATCTTGCCAATCCCCAGTCCCCGTAAATCTGAAAAAAATTGGTATTAGGGGGATGATGAACGTGATATTTGGTATGGGGTGGGCATGATAAATAAATTATGCACACAATCCTGAGAGAATTCTGATGATAAATGCGATCGCTACTAGATTTCGCCAACTTATAGCTGGGAGAAAAAGCCCGATTGGCAGATATGACTATAAAAACAAAGCCAGACGTTCCTTAGCACTATATACCTGCATAGGATTAGTAGGTGGAATTCTGGCATTGTTGTTAGTGACATCCCCAGGACTGGCCCAAAAACCGGAACCCCAACAATCCCCAAAACTCCAACAACCGTTATTAGTAGCTACACGAGTTATACCGCCCTTTGTAATACCAAACAAAGGTGAGCTATCGGGATTTAGTATCGATCTCTGGGGCAGCATCGCCAAGCAAATAGGTGTAGAGTCTAAATTTATAGAATATTCCACTGTGCCGGAACTGCTTTCTGCCATTAAGGACAGCAAAGCCAACTTAGGAATTTCAGCTATTTCGATTACAGCCGAACGCCAGCAGAATTTTGATTTCTCATTACCCATTTTTGCTGGGGGGCTGCAAATAATGGTACGAAACGCAGAAACCAACGACAGCGCCTTCCCAAATATTTGGCAATTATTTTTCTCTACTAGCCTCTTGCAAGTAATAGGCGTTGCCTTAGTGCTAATTGTCGTAGCAGCCCACATTATTTGGTTATCTGAGCGCAATCATAAAGATGGGATGATTCCCAAATCATACTTTCCTGGCATTTTCAAAGCCTGTTGGTGGTCAGCTGCCACATTAGCAACCCAAGCTGATGAAATGCCCAAGGGAGTACTGGGGCGCTTAGTAGGTATTGTTTGGATGTTCATAGGAGTACTTTTTGCCGCCTACTTTACAGCCAGCGCTACTACATCATTGACAGTACAACAGCTTCAGGGCGATATCAGGAGCATAGACGATTTACCCGGCAAGGTAGTAGCCACAACTGCGGGTAGTACAGCAGCCACATATCTGCGAGAACATAAGATTTCAGTTTTAGAAGTTCCTAAGATTGAGCAAGCTTACAATGCTCTGCAAACAAAAAAAGCTGATGCCGTGGTGTTTGATGCACCTGTACTCCTTTTTTATGTTGCTAATGAAGGCAAAGGAAAAGCACAGATTGTTG
Organism: Nostocales cyanobacterium LEGE 12452; assembly: GCA_015206945.1. Lineage (GTDB taxonomy): Bacteria > Cyanobacteriota > Cyanobacteriia > Cyanobacteriales > Nostocaceae > Nostoc. The sequence goes on from JADEXV010000416.1 coordinate 3,691, forward strand.
GCAGTATCTTACGTGAAGAAAGCTACGGCATCATTCTGCCCAACAACAGTCCCTACCGCAAGCAAATTAATCAGGCCCTGCTGAATCTCAAAGAAAATGGCACTTATCAATCGTTATATGATAAGTGGTTCGATGCTGAAAAATCTTGAAGAAAGGAGCAGGGGAGC
>JADEXV010000042.1 GCA_015206945.1 Nostocales cyanobacterium LEGE 12452
GTCACAAGGTGACTTAAGTTAGAACTTACAACAAATCTTTCCCCTTGTCCCCAAGTCATCTTTCCCATGCAATCCCTAATTAAATTGCTGTCGTTTAGTGGAGGTGCATCTTGTCTAGATCAATTGTTCAAAGAATTGCGATGCCGAAGGTAGTTCGCTTTGCAGCGATCGCATTTTCATCTGTTGCAGTAGTACTCACTACGTGTCAGTCTGCTTTTGCACAGCTAAATGTTGGACGCTATGGCATCCAACAAGGACTGGAGTCTGAGTATCTCCAGTACCAAATTAATAATCAGAGTTTGAGCCGGATGCGCGTCATTCCTGGATGTGATGTGGGATTTGGTCTGACTTGCAATAAGACTGGATCGGTAATTCAACGATTAGTAGAGTTAAACAATGGGACTAGTTATCAAAACCTTCTAATCCGAGCAGCTGGTGGGGAGAAAAACTTTCAGAATTTCGCTAGCTTCTACGGCAATAATCCCAATCTCTCTGCGGTGCCTTACGCCTCATTTTGGAGAAACGCATCTCCCGCAATCATGGATGGATCTCAATACCTTCTTGGACAACCTTTTGGTCGCAATCCAGTAGAAGGACTCGGACTTGTAACCAAGCAGTTCTACTGGGCACCATACTCAGGAGTCAATGACTCTGTTAGCCTTCGTAGTGGGTTACTAGACCTGAAATTGTCATACGGACGACTGCTGTTTGAAGAGGCCTCAAAAATCTCCAATATTCAAGAGCAGATTCAGTCTCTAGGTCTGTCACCAGAGATGACAAATTTTTATTTAGATAAAATCTCTACAGGCTTAGATGCGTTGAGTTCTGGAAATCAGAACCAACTCCAACAGAAGATTTTTGAAGTCCTATCCTTTCCATACTCCGAAGATGGTGGAGAACTCGGACGCCCCAATAATGCGATTCCAGCGGAATTTAATCAGCTCTTAGGAGAAGGTATCGCAGGAGATACTTTGCTGAGTGAAAATCCACTAGCGTTGGACGGAGAAACAATAGCTTTTGATGCTTTCCCTGGCTCTACGGGAGATGTCTTGGTACCAGACAGTTCTAATTCCTTTCCACTTTGGCCAATAATCGGCGTTGGGGGTCTTGGTTTAATTCTGCTTCTACTACTGAGTGGCGATAGTTCTTCAGCTCAAACATTGACACCTGTTTCTTCAGTTCAACCACCTGCACCTGTTTCTCCAGCTCAACCACCTATACCTGTTTCTCCAGAAAATGTACCTTTGTCTCTGACCAGTAAAGGCGAATGCGATCTGACCCCTAGTGGTAATGGTTCCAATCACACACAGATCATTGAGATTCCGTGTAATGTTACTCCTCAAACCCCCACGGAAGCGAAGAAGGTAATGGAGCCATCAACGATTAAAGCGCTTGTATTGCTAATTGTTTTACTATGGATAGTCCGTAACAAACACCGAACTTTAAAAATCCTTAATTCGTAATTATGTTACATAAGGGGATTTAGCGAAAAGTTAGAGCGCTAGTTTCCAGGGATGTCTACGACAATCAACGTCTGAGAGCATCAGGCTTAGAAAGAAATAATTAACCACTTAGGTTAGCACAGCTGGCTGTGCTAACCTACCCGTGTAACTCATTCAAATGAGAACGGCGAATACGTTTCTATTATGGGAATGCCTGGTTCGGAGAACGTCCCGTAGAGAAGGAAAGGTATCGCCTGTTAATCTGCGGCCAATTCACCACATTCCACCAATTATCCAAATACTCAGCCCGACGGTTGCGATATTTCAGGTAATAAGCGTGTTCCCATAGATCGTTACCCATGATCGGATATGAACCCTCCATAATTGGGTTATCCTGATTTGCTGTGGTGACAATCTGGAGTTGCTTTTGAGGATTGCGTACTAGCCACACCCAACCACTACCGAAACGAGCTGCACCCGCTGCGTTAAACTGTTTTTTAAAGGCATCAAAGCTGCCAAAAGTTTTGTTAATTTTTTGAGCGATCGCGCCTGATGGTTGTCCTCCACCTTGGGGACTCATCAGTTGCCAAAAAATCGTGTGGTTGAGATGACCACCAGCGTTATTACGTACCTTTGTGCGAATATCTTCAGGTACGCTGTTCAAATTCACTAGTAAACCTTCAACACTTCTTTTTTGCAAATCTGGATACTGTTTCAATGCATCATTTAAGTTCTTGACGTAACTAGCATGATGTGCGCCATGATGCAATTTCATCGTTTCAGCATCAATCGCTTTTCCTAGTGCCCCATAAGCATAAGGCAATGGTGGTAGCTGTGCAGGAGAAGCACTTAATGACCTATTAGGATAAGCTACGGTGGCAAACGATCTAGCAGGTGTTGGTGTAGAAGTTTGTGCCTCAGCTATTGGTACTAGTTCATGAGAAATTAGCAGAATTGTCAACACAATTGTTGTGAAGAAAAAAACTATTGTTTTTCGCCAAAATCTAATCATAAATTGTAGCCTCAAAATCAATGTTATTGGCTTATAACCCGCTCATAAACTGTTATTTCGCAGTTCAATTTAGCAAAATCTTATATATACTACCTTAGTTGTTAGTTAATTCGAGCAAAGCATAGATATAGCTGAAATTTTATTTTTTTAAGTTTATAACTCAAACCTTATAACTAACTTTTTTTAGAATAAGAATAATTATTATTAATACGACTCCTGATTTTATTGTGCTATGGGAGTCTGAATTACTTTATATAAACAGCCTGATTACAGCATAATAGCTAGATTTTATCCACTATTTTAGTTAGGCTACGCTACTAAAACTTTTCTATTATTCAGCTTGATTTTTTGCTTTTCATCTGTCTGTAGATAGCTGCAATATTGCGGGCATCATCAATACCGCGATGGTGTGTACCTTTTAATTCTATCCCCAACTCATTGAGAGCTTGTGCCATACCAAATTTTTTAGACACGCCAAGATATTCCGAAAATTCCTCTTTGATATTTATATGTTCTGAACTAAAAGGATAAGGAAAATTATGAAACGCACAATCTTGAATAAATTGCTTTTTGTCGTAATTACCCCAAGAACAAAAAATATGATGGGGAAATAAGTTAATCCAGTCTTTGAAGCGAGAAATTGCCTCTAAAAATTTGGGTGCTTTGTCAACATCTTGCTGCCGAATACTAGTCAATTCTGTGCAAAAGCCTGTCAGTTGGGAATGTCTCACAGGTTGGATGAATTGCTGAAACTCTGAATCAATTTCCCACGTTGCTCGATTGAGCATAACTGCACCGATTTCGATTATTTCCATTTGGTGACGGGGAATAGTTTTATTGTTACAACATGTCGCTTCCAAATCAACTATCAGATAATAGTGGGATATTTTAGTATTCATATTATGTAATAGAGTAACAATGATTAATGTTAGTAATTATTTATACGTGGTTTTGAATAATTACACAATTGTTTTTGTAAGTTTATTGTATTTATAATACTACAAAAGTGTGATGCTTACAGCCTTTTTGATTTATTTGAACTACAGCTAGCTGTAAGACCACAACTTTGCAACTTAGGGAAAGGGAATTTAGATTGATGAAAAAGGTTTAACCAAACGGAATTGAATAGCGAGATCAAGAGCGATCGCAGCGATCGCAAACCATAACAAACTTTCTGCCGCCAACACCAAAAAAGGCCAGATTGTGGTATTAGAATTCCACCCAAGTTCTATCTGAGTTAATCCGCGCACCAAGCCAAAGGCTAAAACGCCACCAGCTTTGAGTTGGGGATTTTTATCAGAGCGGATGATATAGCGATAGGTGACACCAAACAGGAAACCAGTAAAAGTTGCGATCGCACCACTCACCAGCAAGCGCCAATTAACATCACTTTGCAGACATACAAGTGTCTGAAAATACTTTGATAATACAAAAGTATTCAACAGACTGGCGATCGTAAAAGCAAAACACACAGATGAACCCCCAACTATTCCAGCCTTGAGAGATTCTATGCGTTCTGCCATTAATTGAGGCTCTAAAGTTGAATTCACTCTATATATAAATTAGGTATTGGATATTGGGAAAACTCTCCCCCAATTTCCAATATGATAAATGCTAGAGCAGTTTTGTAATTAATTAAATGTTGTTCTCAAGTAGGAATTTTGATGATAAACTCAGTTCCCATAGCAGGTTGAGAATTCACTTCTAAAACACCTTTGTGTTTCTCTACAACTATTTGATATGCGATAGACAAGCCAAGTCCAGTACCTTTTCCAACAGTTTTTGTAGTAAACAAAGGCTCAAACAAGCGTTTTTTAAGCCGTTCAGGAATACCAACCCCATTGTCAGCAATCCGAATTATAACTAATTGTTCAGAATCGATTTCTGTTGCAATTTTAATCTGAGGAATTAGATTGCTCATTTTACTTTGCATTATAGCTTCATCAAGGGCATCAACTGCATTTGCCAGAATGTTCATAAATACTTGATTCATCTGCCCTAGATAGCAGTTAACCTGTGGTAATTCTCCATAATTTTTAATAACTTCAATGCTGGGGCGATCGCCATTAGCCTTGAGGCGGTGTTGTAAAATCATTAGTGTACTATCTAGTCCTTGATGCAAATCAGCAGCTATTTTGGCATCACTATCCGAGCGAGAGAAGTTGCGGAGTGAATTAGAAAGATTTTGAATTCGTTCACTTCCTATCTGGAGTGAGTTCAATATTTTTCCCATATCTTCGAGAACAAAGTTCAGATCCAAATTCTTAATAGTATTGGTAATTTTGGCTGTTGGATTGGGATACTCTTGTTCATATAGTAGAAGCAATTCAGTTACTGCTGTAATATATTCTTGCAAGGGTGGAATATTACTAGAAATAAAGTTGATCGGGTTATTGATTTCATGGCCAATACCAGCGATTAGCTCTCCGAGTGTTGATAGTTTCTCTTGCTGCACTAGTTGAACTTGAGCTTTTTGCAAATCCTTGGTGCGATCGCTGACTTGTTGTTCCAAAGATTCAGTCAATTGTTTGAGTTGTAAATGTACGCGCACTCTTGCAATTACTTCCTCCTGTGCAAATGGTTTAGGGATATAGTCTACCGCGCCAAGAGAAAATCCCTTCGTTTTGCTTTCCGTATCTGCTAAGGCAGTGGTGAAAATAATCGGAATGTTTTGGGTAACAGGATTGGCTTTGAGACGGCGACAAGTTTCAAATCCGTCAATACCAGGCATTTGTACATCCAGTAAAATCAACTCTGGTTGATTGCGTTCGGCTTGAGCGATCGCACTTTCTCCATCGACTGCAACACGAAAACGAAAACCCTCACTATTGAGCGCTTCACACAAGACAGATAAATTTGTTGGATTATCATCCACAATCAAAATAAATTCGGTATCTGATATTTTGGGCATGATGAATTAACAATTGAAAATTAACTCAAATTAATCGATTGTTGAATAAAAGAATTCAGAAGTTAGAATTCAAAATGAGCTAAACGCCCCGCTACTGCTAACAGAATGGAATTAGTATAGCTAGTTAGTAACTAGTCTTGAAATGCTTTTACAGACCGTCTCATTTATTCTGAATCCTGAGTTCTGACTCCTGAATACTGACAATAAAAGTTTCCAAACGTTTGAGTTGGAAATTACTAGCAAGTTGGACGAGGTGCTTGACAAAAATGCTTAAATTCTCATCAGATTTAGAAAGTTCCTCGGTCAGTTCCAAAATTTTTTGAATATCGCCTTCTTGCGTTAGTTCGAGTAAATCTTGTAAAACCCCTTGACCAGGATAAATCATCTCATTTTGTCGATCCAAAGTATCTGTATTGATTTTTTTGATTTCCTCTACCTTCACGTCAAAAACCCATTCCAGTTGCAAAAACTGTCGTAGCATTTCCAGCAATGTTTCAGCTTCTACAGGCTTTGGTAAAAATGCATTTGCACCTACATCAATACTCTTGTACTGGTCAACTGCAAATACACTGGCTGAGGAGGCGATGACAGCAATCTCTTTAAATTGCTCAGATTTACGCAAACGTTCGATCAACTCAAATCCATTCAATATAGGCATCACTAAGTCAGTAATAATCAAGTCTGGTTTGTGGGCTAGAGCCTTTTCCCATCCTTCCTGACCCTGACTAGCTTCTACAACAGTAAACCCAACGGGTTCTAGTAAATTTACAATTACCGATCGATTTTCCCATTTGTCATCCGCAATCAGAATGGTGCGGCTTTGTCCTTCATAACCAATAATAGTTCCTTGCTCAACCACTCTAGAAACCTTTGCCCAGTCTTTAGATTCTGGAAATTCTGTCTCGAACCAGAAAGTACTTCCTTTGCCAAATTCACTTTGTACTTGAATCTGACCACCCATCAACAAAACAATGTTTTGGCTGATTGCTAATCCCAAACCTGTACCTTCAGATTGTCGTTTTTGATTTCCCACTTGTTCAAAGGGTTGGAAGATTTTCTGCGCTTGTTCAGGGATTATCCCCGCACCAGTATCTATTACCTCAAAGCGAATTTTGTAGTTAGTTTGTCCATTGGTATTTAATTGTTTAGCAATGACCTTAACTTTTAAGGTGACACTACCTTGATTAGTAAATTTAATTGCATTACTAAGCAAGTTAATCAGTACTTGCCGCAAGCGTTTTTCATCAGTATGAATGCCCGTTGGTAAATCAGGATCGAGTTGGACGTGAAATGCGATGACCTTTTGTTCTGCTCGAATGCGGGAAATTTCAGTCACGCTATCTATAAAGGCAGGCAAGTAGAAATCAACAGGATACAATTCTAATTTCCGGGCTTCTATTTTGGAGAGATCGAGGACATCATTAATTAGGGTTAAAAGATGAGAACCACATTGATAAATAATGCTGATTCCTTTACGTCCTTTCTCACTCAAAGATTCTGTGCGTTGGAGAATTTGTGTATACCCTAGAATACCGTTAAGAGGTGTGCGTAGTTCATGACTCATATTGGCGAGAAATTCACTCTTGGCTTGGCTGGAGCTTTGAGCGACTTCTTCTGCAAGGCGTAATTCTTTTTCGATGCGCTTGCGCTCGACAATTTCAGTTGAAAGCGCTCGATTAATAACTTCTAACTGAGTAGGACTAGGTAGTGTTAGAGCTTGAGGCATGAGATAAAATAACGCAAATGCCGTATATATCGAAATAATGGCAGTTAAAGCTTTTAAACTACCTGCAACCCAATAATTTGGATGCCAAAGCGTCCAAATATCCATCAAGTGCCCGGTACCGCAGGCAATGATAAAAGCACCAAATAACAAAAAGACTCCATTGAAAGGAACGTCTTTACGCTTGGAAATAAAATAAATCAGTAGAAAGGGAATAGAATAATAGGCTAGAGCGATCGTGGCATCAGAAATAATGTGGAGCCAAACTAATCCAGTTTGCCAGAGATAACAATGTCCGTGGGGAATAAAACCGTTAGAGTGGAAAGGATAGTTGAAAAATGTTGGCATGATATTAGGGGCTGCTGGATTGAAAATATATACGCATAGCCCTAGTATTCCCAAAGCATCAAGTCAGAAAGCGCGATCGCTACTTTTTTACATTCGTCTTTATCATTGCTTAAAGTACTAGCGTATCAAGGAAAATGTAGTGTCTTTTTTATGTAGGCGTAGCTCGTTGTATACATCGCACGCAAAACTTACAATGTCATTGATAAAAAAATCTCAGCTAGCCCAATCCCTGTATGATAAATATTAGAAACCTTTTGTAATTATTTGAAAAGTGGGACTATGGAGATTTTGACACTAGGTTGGGTATCGCTGTTAGTTGTGTTCACTTGGTCAATTGCAATGGTAGTGTGGGGACGTAACGGACTGTAGAGGCATTGTGGAAAGTCCATTCTTGAGTATTTTGGCTTTATTTGCTGTAGTGCTGCTCGTAGTAGTCACTGGTGGTATTGGTTATTTGACCCTGGCAGATTGGCGCGATCGCCGTCGTCGAGATGAAGAGAAACGCACCACCCGCAGCGCCACTCCCAAGCGGCGATAATTTTCTCGTAATTGAAAATCTTTATTGTAGGGACATGATATTATCATGTCCCTACAGTATTTTGTATGACATTCCCAAGAAATAACTGTTACCTTTGCGATCGCAACGGGAATCATGAAATAGAAGACTTTCAATATTTAAAGTCCCACTGGGAATGGAAAACTCCTCTACTACTCAATCCATACAACCAAATTCAGAACGGCAAGAATCTCATTCAGATGTAACATGCTCCTTGCATCAGAATGAGCAACAAAAAGCCTTATCTGGAGTTATTGCCCGTATTCGGGAGTCTCTAGACATAGAAACTATCTTCAAAATTACAGTCACTGAAGTCCGCCAACTTCTAAAAAGCGATCGGGTTGGCGTGTTTCGTTTTTATCCTGATTTGGCATGGGAAGGGGAATTTATCTATGAAGATGTGGCAACAGAATGGGATTCGGCACTAGCAGCCAAACTGCGCGATCACTGCTTTAGTGAGGAGTTCGCAGGACTGTATCAGCAAGGCCGAATTCGAGCAATAGATGATATTTATCAAGTTAATGCCAGTGATTGCTACATCCAGATTCTGGAAAGATTCCAAGTACGTGCCAATATAACTGCCCCCTTGATCAAAGGTAAAGAGTTATGGGGATTGTTGTGTATTCACCAGTGTGGTAGCCCTCGACAATGGCAAGCATCAGAAATTGAGTTTGTGCAATTAATCGCCGAACATCTAGGAGTTGCTTTACAGCAAGCAGATTACCTGGAACAAGCAAAACTACAATCAGCAGAACTAGCACAAGCAAAAGCCAGAGAAAAAGCAGCTCAATGGCAGAAAACCATAGCCATCACCATTGAGAAAATTCGTCAGTCCCTAGATTTGGAAAGCATTTTCCACACAACCACCGCAGAACTTAGGCAGCTGCTAAATGCCGATCGCGTGGCTATTTATCGCTTCAATCCCGATTGGAGTGGTGAATTTGTGTTTGAATCAGTGACAGAGGGTTGGGTTTCCCTGATAGATCAACAGTCGCAACGCCCGGAATTGAAAGAGAACGTCAGCGAATGTAGCGCCAAAGATTTAGCTAACCCTCCAGTCGCTGATACCTATTTACAAGATACAGAGGGTGGGAACTTCACTCAGTGTGAAGTTTACCGGATTTGTAATGATATTTACAATTCAGGCTTTAGTGACTGCTACATTAAAATTTTAGAGATATATCAAGCAAGAGCTTATGCGATCATTGCCATTTACCACGGTCAGAAGCTTTGGGGCTTGCTAGCAGCGTACCAAAATGCTGGTGCTCGTGATTGGCAAAAAGATGAGGTTTACTTACTTACCCAAGTGGGCACTCAACTCGGTGTGGCTTTGCAGCAAGCGGAATTTATCCAACAAATGCAGATCCAAGCAGCAGAGATCAGCAAAGCTGCTGAAAGACAAAGGGCGTTAGCGAACACTGTCGAAAAAATTCGTCAGTCTCTTGATATTGAAGCCATATTTAAAACCACTACTCAAGAAGTCCAACGACTATTAGAAGTGGAACGAGTCGCAATTTATCGCTTCTATCCTGATTGGAGTGGGGAATTTGTGGCTGATTCCATCGTTGATGGGTGGACACCAATGGTTAAGCCGCAGCCTGTAACAGAAGGCGTTCTTGTGCAAGGAAAACAAGCAGGTAAATATGCACGTAATGAAGTTTTTGTCCCAATTTCTCAGGGTGAAAAGCTGTGGGGATTGCTAGTAGCTTATCAAAACTCCCAGCCTCGTTATTGGCAAGATGAAGAAATCAACTTGCTAGCACAAGTTGGCGTTCAATTGGGGGTAGCATTACAGCAAGCTGAATCTTTGACACAAATGCAGGTGCAAGCCCAAAAACTGGCTCAAGCGGCCGAACGAGAACGGAAAGCAGCCGAAAGGCAGAAGGCCCTAGCCGCAACGGTAGAGAAAATCCGCCACTCTCTTGATATTGACACCATCTTTGCGACCAGTACAGAAGAAGTCCGACGGCTATTGGAAGTTGACCGAGTAACAATCTATCGATTCGGAACTGATTGGAGTGGGAAATTTGTTGCTGAGTCTTTAGCCCAAGGTTGGACACCAGTAAGGGAAATTGTACCTGCGATGTCTACGACGGGCTATGCCTACGCAAGTAATTACTTGCAAGAAACCCAAGGCGGGGATTTTGCTAATGGTAAAACTCTTGTTATTAAGGATATTTACAGCACCGATGAGTCTATTTCTTATATTGCCCTGATTGAACGAATGGAAGCTAGGGCATATATGATTGTGCCGATTTTTCAGGGTGAGAAACTTTGGGGATTGCTAGCAGCTTATCAAAACATCCAACCCCGTGATTGGCAAGAAGATGAGGTAGATTTGCTGATGCAGATTGGTACTCAGTTAGGGGTAGGACTTCAGCAAGCGGAATTACTCGAACAAACTCAATGTCAAAAAGAAGAGCTGACCCAGACTCTTAAAGAATTACAGCAGACTCAGAGCCAGTTAATTCAAAGTGAGAAAATGGCAGGCTTAGGGCAGTTAGTTGCTGGTGTAGCACATGAAATTAATAATCCGATTAGTTTCATTTATGGCAACATCACTTATGTTACTGAACATACCGAAAATTTATTTAAATTACTGCGCCTTTATCAGAAACAGTATCCTAAAGCAACAGGAGAAATTCAAAAGCAAGTAGCAGCACTAGATTTAGATTTCATTAATGATGACTTGCCCAAAATTCTGACTTCAATGAAGATGGGCGCAGAGCGGATCTCTCAATTAGTCTTGTCGTTACGAAGTTTTTCTCGACTTGACGAAGCAGGAATGAAGCCAGTTGACCTTCATGAAGGTATCGACAGTACTTTGCTAATCTTACAACATCGACTGCAACCAGAAACTAATTCTTTTGCGATTGAGGTAGTTAAACAATATGGTGAATTACCCCCTGTTGTTTGCTATGCAGCCCAGATGAATCAGGTATTTATGAATATTCTCAATAATGCGATCGATGCACTGGAAAACTCAGCAACTAGTGGAAAAAGAATTGACAATCCTAAAATTTGGATACGTACAGAAGTCATAGAAGCGAATACTGTTCTGATTTGGATTGCTGACAATGGTTGTGGGATTCCAGAGATTGTGCGATCGCGCATTTTTGAACCTTTCTTTACCACCAAACAACCTGGACAAGGTACTGGTTTAGGGTTATCTATTAGTTACCAAATTATTGTCGAAAAACACGGCGGTAATATCAAGTGTATTTCTGAACCTAGTAACGGCTCTGAGTTCTGGATAGAAATCCCGCTGAAAAGGACAATTAGTTAGGAAAAAATAGGCAATGCATTCTCTACCAGAGGCTACGCCAACACCTACGCCTTCGTGCCATTCCTCTATAAACTTATATGCAAATCAAAGAAATTCTTCAAGCACTTCCAAGTTTGAGGATAAGCGATCACCTGAAGATAGCTGAGTCAGCGTTGCAATTGGTTCTTCAAGAAAAATACTCACTTACTAAAGATGAGCAAAAACGCCAATTAACACTAGCCGCAATACGTCCAGCCATATAGTGATACACCCTTTTCAAATGAGAAGTAGATTACCACATTTTCATATTAGTAGGATAAATTCAAATACTCATTTAAAGCTGCTGCTGTTTTTGGTTCCTTTTGATAGCCGCAGAAACTGATTCCGTTTTTAATTGGAGTATGTGCTGAGTCAGATCGGATTGAGTCAGCAAATGCAATATGGCTGGAGTACAACAAGGACAAAACAATTGTTCGAGGGGAAGCATAACTATTACTGTCTGAGATTTGTATATTGAGTTAGGCATTCATGGTGCACTAACGACACCAGTATGTGTGACGAACTAATTCAGGGGACTCTTGTCAATCTTCCCGTTTTTCATGATGAGTTTAAAAGCTAAAATTCCATTATTCAACCGAATGAATAGCCAAAGTGTCGCAAATTTAATTGATCCATTGCACTCCCGAATGGCACAAGCTATTCTCATCAGAGAAAATCTCCGTTTTATGAAGGACAAGCACCTTTACTAGGGTATCCTCGCGCTGGAATTGCACCACAAACATTAGAAAAACTCACTCCCGGTGCTATCTTTGGTGCCACAAGCGCTATTACAGGTGTCATTAGTACCATTCAATTCAGAGGTAGTAGTTGCACCAACTGCCATTACTTGAGACCATTCACTGATGCGGTTGTTATCTAAGACAGCTCGCACTCGATAACCAAGCTGAATTTTATGCATTAATAAGATTAAATCACGGTTGAGTAATCCTTGTGATTTTTGGTTTTCATTAGATGCAGCTTGTATACGAAAGCAGCGATCGCTTTGTCGTTTCAACTTGGGAGACTTGCCTTCCATAAGCACCGTTTGCAGTTCGTATGCTTCAGCTTCAGGATATGCTTCCCAGCAAAGTTGCCAGTAACTTGACCAGCGAATTAAATCTGATGGTAATTCCTCCACCTCATCCGACAATGTAGACACAAGCCCGGTGATTGAAGGTTGTACCACTTGAGGCTGACTGGAGGTGATATCAGCAGTTACAGGGTTTATAAATCCTGGTTGCCCAACCTTCTGTGCAGCTATAGATGAACCATCATCAACAATTAGTATCAGCCCGAATATCAAAGTTAACAGCAGCATCAATCGTAGGCATTGTAATTGCACTAACGACAAGATTTTCAGATTCATAAATTATGCAAAAGTTAATTGCTTAGGCACAAGCCAAGAAATAAAGATACCAGCCGTCATAAAATAGATCCACGCTACACAACGAGCAGCTAAAAATACGGCTGGTATAAGAGTGAAAGCGGTCTCCCCTTACCACTCCACAGGTAGAATCAGGCTGCCGTTGTCGGCATAGATTGTTCGAGAACTGACCTCTGTTCTGGGAGGTAATGTAGAATTGAAGACTGCGCTTCTTTGCCCAATTGCTGAGTTGTTGCCAATAACTGAACGGAATATAACAGAATTTGGCCCTAGCCCTACGGAATCCTTTATGCTCGTCTCAGGACCATTAGCAACACCATTGACAACCTGTCTACCGCCATGAACTAGAGCGCGAGGCCCGTAGCCAATATTATCACCAAGAGTCAAGCTAGTTGTTTCTAAAGCATGAAAGACAACATCGTTTGCCATCCCAGTAATTTCCCCGACATTAAAAGGTTGACCTTCATCAGCACGCAGCGAAATTCTATTACCTATTTTGTTAGTAAGGCTTGCTAAAGGATCTTCCAGAATGATATTGCCGATGATGCGGTTACGGAAGTTTGGATCACGAGTAACAATCCCACCTATCTGCGGCAGACCTCCAGGGTTAAAAGCTGTGACTGGAGCGAAATTTATCCCTTGTACGTTTGTCAAATCTGCTCTAGCTAATTCTGTGTAACCTTTGGCAAATGCTTCATTGACTTCAATAATGCCTTCCATTAATGCAACGTCGGCTTGGGTCAGGTTTGCTACTTTCCCCAAACTGCCGCTAGTAGCTTCAAGGTTATTTGTGACGTTTTTACCCGGCAGGACAACTTTCCCAGCAGGTAAGGTAACACCAGGGCCAACCCGTGAGAGAAAGTTGATTACCGTGTTTCTTTCTACAGTTGCACCGTCTATTTCACAGTTAAAAGCGAGAAATGTCTCTGGAATAGTGTTGCTGAACTGAGTATTGGTAACTGGGTCAGTAAAAGGCCCGGTTAAGCCTTGAGTACCGATTTTGGCTGCACCTTTGACAACAGCCATGTGTGCCAGAATGACACGCGGGCCAATCTCCACTCCTGTCCCCGAAGCTATAACGTTCACTTGGTCTTGGACATTAGAATCATCTGCAATTCTAATGGGAGCAGTAGTAGCGTCTAACTCGGCAAATGGTGCAACATAGACTTTTTCGCCCAAGCTAATATTTGTTGGATTTCTGATTGTTGCAGTTGGGTCAATGAAACTAGCTGACTCTGAAGGTGCTGTGCTTGGACATATAGGTAGGTTATTCGCCGTTGGATTACAAACTCCTCCAGCAGCAACTGCGGGTTGTTTATGTATCTGTGTACCTATGACAAACGTTAGGATAATTGCAACTAAGGCGCTAAAAATTGGGCGAGGTTTGAGCATGGAAAGAAAACTCCTCACGGTTTTTGGAATATTTGGCTATGGGAAAATCTGCGCTCTTCAAGTAAGAGATATAGTCAGACGATCGCATACAGCGGGCAAAACGCGATCGCAACCGCAGGAATTACTCAAAAATTACATTGCACCCGTCTTTAATTTAGGCTCTTTCTCTGTTTGAGTATGAGAAATGCAGGTTAACCACCCCAATAACCTGCCAATTTGAAGGCTACTTGCAAGACAGATGATAATAAGGTGTTCAAAACTGGAACTGTAACTCTCGTTGTTGCCCCAGCAGCAGCCTCATTGTAGACACTTTGCCAAGCTTCTAGCCCGCTAGTAGATTCTCTATGAACTTGTGTACTAACAGCTAACGTTAAGCCAAGCGCAGCTAAACCAACTAATATTGTGCGACGTTTCAACATTATTTCTTGATACCTAATAGTTCGCCAAGTTTATTGGGTAAGGTAAAGCGAAAAGGTACAAGACCTACTTAAACTTTTCGGTTTACCTTACCTAATAACTTTCAAATTTAATTTAATCAAGTGCAAATTGCTACATCTAGCAATTAACAAGCCATTGTAATATTATTTGCTGTTTAACACTAGAGTTCTAGATATTGAAAAAATTTATGGAAATAATAAAAATAGTATTAAATTTATAATGAAAAACGTAATGATTTAATTAAAAAACTCATCTATCTTAAGGAATAAAATTAGATAAATTGCTGCTAGTATACAAAAAACGTGCCTTAGAAGCATCACGCTCCTAAGGCAAACAAAGTCTCTAATTCTTTCTTTACTTCGCGCCCTTAGCGCCTTCTCTGCGAGACGCTACGCGTAGCTTGCTTCTCCATAGGAGATGCAGTTCGTTTCTCTTAAAGTTGCTTCACTTCCGAAACCAACTTCGCCACCATATCCTTCGCACTACCAAAAAGCATCGTAGTTTTATCCTTGTAGAACAACTCATTATCTACACCGGCAAAACCCGTACTCATCCCGCGCTTAATCACAATCGTCTGCTTCGCCCGATCTACTTCCAAAATTGGCATACCATAAATCGGGCTATTTTTATCACTCCGCGCCGCCGGATTTACTACATCATTTGCCCCAATTATTAAAGCCACATCTGCTTGATCGAACTGGGGATTAATATCATCCATGTCGTACAACTGCGTATAAGGCACATTTGCCTCCGCCAACAACACATTCATGTGCCCTGGCATTCTACCAGCAACTGGATGAATGGCATACTTGACATCAACGCCCATTTTTTCTAACTGATCTGACAATTCCCGGACGCTATGTTGCGCTTGGGCAACTGCCATACCATAACCAGGCACGATTACAACAGAACGGGCATAACCCAACATCATCGCCCCTTCTTCGGGATCAATGCTGCGGACACTTTGATCGGTTGCACCACCACTAGCAGCACCACCACCAGAACTAGAACCTGTACCAAAAGCGCTGAACAGCACACTAAATAAGGAGCGGTTCATCGCCTTACACATAATTTCGGTGAGGATTAAGCCAGATGCTCCTACCAAAGCACCAGCGATGATTAACATATTGTTCATCACCACGAATCCAGCCGCCGCCGCCGCCACACCTGACAACGAGTTCAACAGCGAGATTACCACTGGCATATCGCCGCCACCAATGGGAATGACGAACATCACGCCCAGCACCAATGAAACGCCAACCACTCCCAAGAATATGGGCAAGCTATCTGGTGTGATGATTAAATAGGCACTACCTACTATGTAAGCACCTAAAAGCAAGAGGTTAAATGGTTGCTGGAATGGAAATGTAATCGGGGAACCGCTAATTAAACCTTGTAATTTGGCAAAGGCGAGAAAACTACCTGTGAAGGTAACACCACCGATTAACACGTCCAACAGCATGGAAATGTTGACATCTACGGGTATCGGCTGAGAACTATCTAATAACCGCCAGAATTCGGCAACGGCTACTAATGCGGAAGCCGCACCACCCAAACCGTTGAGTAAACCCACCATTTGGGGCATTTCCGTCATTTGGACTTTGTAGGCAACGATCGCACCAATTCCCGATCCAATTGCCAAGCCCAACAATATCATCTCGTAGTTCAACACATGCTGATCTAGCATTGTTGCCACAATTGCTAGTAGCATCCCCACAGCCGCTACGATATTACCGTTTCTCGCTGTAGCAGGCGATCCCAGCTTTTTCAAGCCCAGAATGAATAACGATGCAGCGACTAAGTACGTCAGCTGAATGCCAGTTGGTAAAAAGTCGCTCACGCCTTAATCTCCTTCTTCTTGAACATTTGCAACATTCTGTCTGTCACTAAAAAACCACCCACAACGTTGATTGTTGCCAGTACCACAGCAATTAAACCGAGAATTACTGACACACTTGTGTCTCTCGCACCAGCAGCAACTATTGCTCCAAGTACCGCAATGCCAGAAATCGCGTTTGAGCCTGACATTAAGGGCGTGTGTAAAGTCGGTGGGATTTTATTGATAACTTCAAAGCCGATAAAAGATGCCAATACAAATACGAACAAAGCAGCAAGTAAAGCCTCTGTCATGAAATCAAAACTCCTTGTATAAATGGAAATGGGGCATTGGGCATCCCTTCCCTGCGGGACGCTACACGTAGCTTGCTTCCCCGGAGGGGTACGGCTACGCTCAGGGCAAGTGGGCATGGGGCATTGGTTATTCTCTTTGCCTTTTTATCCCCCTTATCTTCCATTCCCTAATTAACCGCCGGTTGTTGAGTATTCAAAGCTTGTAGCGCATCCCGCACTCGTTGATTGCGAATTTCACCTGCGTGGGTAACGCAAGCTGCATCAATGATGTCGTCGCTAAAGTCCACCTGCAAAGCTTTGTCTTTAATTAGCAATTGCATCAACGATGTTACGTTCTTGGCATACAATTGGCTGGCGTGAATTGGCATCGATGACGGGAGATTGATGGGGCCGATAATTGTCACGCCGTTCCACACAATATCTTTACCTGGTTCTGTGCAGGCGCAGTTACCACCCTGATCGGCAGCCAAATCTACAATTACTGAACCGGGTTTCATTTGTGCCACCATTTCTTCTGTAACCAGCCGTGGTGCTTGTCTCCCAGGAACTTGGGCGGTGGTAATTACCACATCAGAATTTTTGACGTGTTCGGCGACAACTTCTTGGGTACGTTGTTTGCTAGCCTCAGAAATTTCCTTGGCGTAACCGCCAGCAGCAACGGTTTCTTCGTCTAATTTAACTTCAACGAATTTTGCGCCTAAGCTTTGCACTTCTTCTTTGACGGCAGGACGAATATCAAAGGCTTCTACCACTGCTCCCAAACGTCTGGCGGTAGCGATCGCTTGCAATCCAGCGACTCCAGCGCCCATAATAAATACTTTCGCTGGAGCGATCGTACCTGCGGCAGTGGTTAACATCGGGAAGTATTTCGGTAATGCCGCTGCCGCAATTAATACTGCTTTGTAACCTGCTAATGAAGCTTGCGAGGACAAAGCATCCATACTTTGCGCTCTGGTGGTACGGGGGATCATCTCCATACTCAAAGCTGTGACTTTCCGATTTGCTAGTTGCTGCGCTACAACAGGATTTCCCAAAGGATTGAGGAAACTGACTAAAACAGCCCCTTCCTTTAACAAATCAATTTCTGAACGTCCATCTTCTCGTTCTTGCGGTGGACTGACTTTCAGCAGAATATCTGTTTCACCCCATAATTTGGCAGTATCGCTGATTATTATGGCTCCTGCTGCTTCATAGTCAGGATCGCTAAAAAAAGATCGCTCTCCTGCACCTGCTTCTACCCACACTTCCAAGCCTTGTTTTACCAATCGGGCAACTGTGTCAGGAATTAATGCCACACGACGTTCACAAACCTCAATTTCTTTAGCAACTGCTATTCTCATGAAATCTCCTGAAGATAAATACTTAATCTCTGCCAAGTAAGCGATTGTCCAGATGATAGATGTCCCGCACTCATAGTACTTAGGCAGGAACATCAGCCATGAATTTTACTTGTAGATTGAACCTTGAATCTTTCCTCTCCCACTCTTAGCTCTCCAGGCAAAGCCTCACTTTGCCGCTCGCAGATGTCATATTTTCAGATAGTTGCAAACAGGGTTACGTATTGCACATCCTAAATTGATTCCCAAATTTTGCATCTTTATCTTTAGCTTGTTTTCGGGATTGAAAAATTTTGGTATTCCTTTCTTATAGAGTAATATTGACCGAATTTTGAAAGCTTGATAATTTCCCAATCAAATTTTAATGATTACGACTTCGATTCCAATCCAACTTATTTTAATCAATTTAGCCCAACTTAACTGGCGATCGCTGATGACATGGATCAATTTTTATAACAAAATTCTCAAATTTAGATACACTTGTACATATTTGGAAACACAATCCAACCCCTAACTGTGTTTATATCTAGTTCAAATTTGACCAACTTAGTAATCAAATCAGGGCTATGTAAGGGGAATGAAGTAAATTTAATATGCGTTTATTTTAACACTAAGTAATTTTACTGTTGCATAAAATTATGATAGGATGGCACTTTTTTTGGAAATTAAACGTCCATTGTCAGGAAGCCAGTAGTAAAGTTTAGTAAAGAATACTAACACACAGTTATTTTAGATAAGAGATTTATATTTTGGTAGAGGAAGCCTAATTATGCGACGTTTACTTTCTGCATTAGCCGTGACTACCGTTTTGGTTACTGGATTTCCAGCCCTGACTTGGGCACAAAATGGATTTACGCTCTTTAGCGGCATCAAAAGGGAAAATGAACTGCCCTTTAGATTAGATTTTGGTGGACAAGCTAATGGTTGGGATCGATACATATTGAAGATTCCAGCCAAAAGAATGAAATTGGCAGTTGGTCAATTTGCCATAACCTACCCTGATTATTACAAAGGAACTTTTGACCAGAAAAAAATTGAAGTCCGAGTCCAAGGCAAAGCAGTTCCGCTTTCTGAGGTGAAGTGGGACAAAGAAGGTAAACTGATTAATATTTTTCCCCAAGAGCCGGTGCCAGCAGGTAGCGCAGTTGAGTTAGTGTTATCTAACGTGAAAAACCCATCCTTCGGCGGAGTTTATTATTTCAACTGTCAAGTTCTCTCCCCTGGTGATGTGCCGCTATTGCGTCCCGTGGGAACATGGATTTTGAGCATTAATTAAGAATAGGGAGTAGGGATATAACCAATCGGCGATTCCCAATTCCCTAACAAAGTGATAAAATTAGAGATTGTGAGTTTTTATAAAAATCACCTAAGAGGAGAAGAGTATGAAAAGAACACTGGGCGGTACTAGCCGTAAGAGAAAAAGAACTTCTGGTTTTCGCGCCAGGATGCGGACACCAGACGGCAGAAACGTGATTAGCGCCAGAAGAAAAAAAGGCCGTCACCGTCTGGCTGTTTAGGGCATATCAAGCTAAAAGAGCATCTGTGGCTTTGCCCAAAACAAATCGGCTAAAATCCCGAAAGGATTTCCAGGCAGTTTTCCGAGAAGGAATTCGGCGTCATGGCTCTTATTTAACATTGAGAGCCTTAAAGCCCTTGTTTTCAATAAAACCTTCTTTGGACACTGCCACCCAGACTACACGAGCAATTGACTCAAAGCTCCTTGCCAGCACGCAGATTGGTATTTCAATTAGCACGAAAGTCAGCAAAAGGGCAGTGGTTCGCAACCGAATCAAACGGCAAATTACTTCTGCTTTATACAACTTGCTGCCAAAATTATCACCAGGATGGCGGCTAGTATTTATTGTCAAACCCACAGCAGCAGAATCTAAGTGCGTAAGCCCACAATTTCTGCAAGAATTAGAGCAGTTGTTGGCACAAGCTGAGGTGTTCGATGGGAATTCGTGAAGATGTTTATTATGAAGGTGGGCCCCATATTGGGGATTTAATTGTCAACCTGCTGATTGGGCTAACCATTGTCGGGATACCATTAACAGTCGGGGCAATTGTCAGGGCATTGTGGCTGCGTTTCCGCATCACCGATCGCCGAATTACTGTGATTGGAGGTTGGCAGGGACGCGATCGCACTGACGTAATTTACTCAGAAATTGTCAAAATCGTCAAAGTTCCCCGTGGCATTGGCTTCTGGGGAGATATGGCGATCACTCTAAAAAACGGCAGTCGTCTGGAATTGCGTGCAATTCCCAATTTTCGCGAAGTCTATGACTACATAAACGAAAGAATTGCTGCTAAAAATCCCGAATTTAGCGCTCCTGCTAACAAGTAATGGCAGTAGAGGGAGCAGGGAAAGTAGGGGGAGCAAGGGAGAAGAATTAATAAGCAATGCCCCATGCCCCATTTATAATGTGCGGCTATCCGTAGCGAAAGATAGTCGCCGACAAATCATGATTTAGATAAATTAGATTCAGTTTACAGTACCTCAGGTTGAATTCAGAATAATGGATTTTGGTATCGGCTTTCTCTCGAACAACGTGATGCTGCCAATCATAGATTTCTTCTATGGTATTGTGCCTAGCTACGGATTAGCGATCGTTGCTTTGACCCTGATAGTCCGCTTCGCGCTCTATCCCCTGAGTGCTGGCTCAATTCGCAATATGCGGAAAATGCGAATTGTACAACCTCTGATGCAGAAGCGGATGGCAGAAATCAAAGAGCGCTATAAAGATGAACCGCAAAAGCAGCAAGAGGAAATGGTCAATGTCCAAAAAGAATTTGGCAACCCTTTGGCAGGCTGTTTTCCATTACTAGTGCAAATGCCAGTTTTATTAGCGCTGTTTGCCACTTTGCGGGGTTCGCCTTTTGCAAGTGCGAACTACAGCGTTAACCTACAAATTCTTCCCGCAGAACAAATCGAACAAATTCAACCACAAGCTTTTGCTACTGCTCCTCAAAATATTTACGTTGCAGATGGAGAACACGTTAAAGTAGCTGCCATTATTCCCAGCGGAAATAAATTAGCGGTGGGAGAACAAACCAAGATACAGTATCAGACTGTTGAAGGTAAACCATTTCAGGTACTCTTAGCAGAACACCCAGAAAATAAGCTGATTCCTGATTGGAAAATTACCAAGGGTGAAGATAGGATAAAAATTGATGCCGAGGGCAATGTAGAAGCCTTGCAACCAGGAGAAGTTACTATTCAAGGAACAATTCCTGGACTAGCAGCAGAAAAAGGCTTTCTATTTATTGATGCTTTAGGCAGGGTTGGCGCACAAGATCCAGATGGCACAATCCACTGGGATATCGTCGCCATGATTGTCTTCTTTGGGATCAGCCTTTATGTTAGCCAAATGCTTTCCGGGCAAAATTCCAGTGGTGGCAATCCGCAGCAGGATACAGTTAACAAAATCACCCCCGTCATCTTTTCTGGGATGTTCTTGTTCTTTCCCCTACCAGCTGGGGTGCTGATGTATATGGTGATTGGTAATATTTTCCAAACCGCCCAAACTTATCTTCTCTCCCGCGAACCTCTACCAGAAGAACTGCAAAAAATCGTAGAAACCCAGGAGAAAGAAGCAGCAGTTACAGAGCAAAAAGCATTACCGTTTGAACCAAAAAGTCCTAAGAAAAAGGCAACAGGGGGATCATGAGCGACATTCCGATGCAGCGAGGTCAGCAGTGGTTAAAAACCCTGCTGGAACTCACTGGAATACCTGCTGAGATTCAGGGTCATTTAGAAACTGCCCAATCTCAAGACGGCGATTCTCCAGAACCAGATAACTACTGGTTGACTATTGACCAAACCAATTTGACATCAGAACAAATTCAGGTGTTAATTGGTGCTGATGGTTCTGTGTTAGATGCAATTCAGTATCTCGCAAATTCAGTTCTAAACCTTAGCCAACCCCCGGAAGAACAAGCCTCTTACACCATTGAGTTAAATGGCTACCGGGTCAAAAGAGAAGCCGAAATTCGTGCATTAGCAGAAGCAGCAGCCGATGAAGTGCGCTTTTCTGGTAGAGAAGTGGAAATCAAATCTCTTAGTTCTGCTGAACGGCGGCAAGTTCATACCTTCTTGAAGGAATTTGGAGATTTAGAAACCTTCAGTCGCGGTAAAGAGCCACATCGTCATCTGGTTGTCTGTCCAGCTTCGTTGGAAGGAGTTAGGAGTTAGGAGTTAGGAGTTATGAGTTTGGAGTTAATTGAAAACTCATAACCATATATAATTTCAGAATTTCTCTTGTTTTTAAGGGATAAAATAAAAATTCAATATCAGTATAGTTACTGGTAATCAAGATAAATTTTAGTGAGGATGTCTCACAAATCCTATGGACGCAATTTATATTCCGCAGCTAACTCAAGCCCCGGAGCGGACAGAGGAAGTTCAGGTTAATGAATTTCTGCCTGGTCTGGAAACTTTGACACCAGTTCGCGGCTACGTGCGCGTACAGCATCATGGTAATTACTTACAAGTATCTAGTCAGGCAGAAGCAATTATTACTTGTACCTGCAACCGCTGTTTGCAGCAATACAATCGCCGTTTAGGGCTTGATACGAAAGAAATCATCTGGTTAGACGAAACGGCAAATCAGGCAAATGACTTGCCCTTAGAAAGGGAAGTAGTTATGGAAGAGTTGCTGGAAAGCTTACCACCCGATGGTTATTTTTATCCCAACGAATGGCTGTATGAGCAGATGTGGTTGGCAGTACCACAACGGCAACTGTGCGATCGCAATTGTCCAGGTATTCCTGTAAGTAGTACAGTTGATAGTCCTGATACTTCTGATAGTCGTGAAACTCCAGTTGATAACCGTTGGGCTTCTCTGGAAGCACTGAAAAAACAACTTCCGGGATAGTAACGAATCTAGTACTTTACTCAGTTAATTTATGAGATTTATATAGAACCCGATTTCTTGAAGAAGTCGGGTTTCTAGTTTACAGCTATTTTCAGGTAAATAGACCACGTGATAGGGGCGCAAGGCCTTGTACCCCTATGACAGATGTGGTTCAAATACATGATTTTTGCTGTAAAAGAGCGATCGCCTTTAAAAAATATCTCACATAGAGCGATCGCACTGGCAACCGCGATGAACTGGTAGATGTTGGTTTTTTAGTTGTTAGAGGCGATACAAACCTGAACAATGAGAGAAGAACTAATAACGATAGCCAAATATGAACTTCCGTGAAGAGTTTAAACTGCTACTACGTGCCCGCTACCCTTTGATTTATATTCCTACATACGAGGAAGAACGGGTAGAAGCAGCTATCCGGGAAGAAGCAACCAACCAGGGTAATCGCCCAGTCTATACTTGGGATTTTGTCGATGGCTACCAAGGCAACCCCAATGATGTTGGGTTTGGGCGACGTAACCCGTTGCAAGCTTTAGAATTTATCGAAAAATTACCAGCTTCCGCACCTGCGGTATTGATTCTACGAGATTATCATCGCTTTTTAGATGATGTAGCGATCGCTCGGAAACTTCGCAACTTGTCTAGACTTCTCAAGTCGCAACCAAAAAATATTGTCCTACTGTCACCACGCATCGCCATTCCTGACGACTTAACGGAAGTGCTGACAGTCGTCGAGTTTCCCTTACCCGCCGCCCCAGAAATTAAAACTGAGGTAGAACGCTTACTACAAAGTACTGGTAACTCCCTTTCTGGCAAAGTTTTAGATGACTTGGTGCGCTCTTGTCAAGGGCTTTCAATGGAACGGATTCGCCGGGTTTTGGCAAAAGCGATCGCTACCCACGGAGAATTGCGACCAGAAGACGTGGATCTGGTTTTGGAAGAAAAGCGCCAAACTATCCGCCAAACCCAAATCTTGGACTTCTACCCCGCCACTGAGCAAATTTCTGATATTGGCGGACTGGATAACTTGAAAGACTGGTTGATTCGGCGGGGAGGCTCATTTACAGATCGAGCGCGACAGTACGGATTACCGCACCCCCGTGGTTTAATGTTGGTGGGTATTCAGGGAACTGGTAAATCGTTAACGGCAAAAGCGATCGCTCATCACTGGCATTTACCCCTGCTACGTTTGGATGTGGGAAGGTTATTTGGTGGTTTGGTAGGTGAATCAGAATCTCGGACTCGCCAAATGATCCAAGTAGCTGAAGCCCTCGCTCCCTGTATTTTATGGATTGATGAAATAGATAAAGCCTTTGCCGGACTTGGTAGCAAAGGTGATGCCGGAACAGCCAGCCGGGTATTTGGCACTTTTATTACCTGGCTAGCCGAAAAAAGCTCACCTGTGTTTGTCGTCGCCACCGCCAACGACATCCAAGCCTTACCGCCGGAAATGCTCCGCAAGGGGCGATTTGATGAAATTTTCTTTGTGGGTTTGCCCACCCAAGAAGAGAGAAAAGCAATTTATGATGTTCATTTATCCCGACTGCGCCCCCATAACTTGAAAAGTTATGACATCGACAGGCTAGCTTATGAAACCCCTGATTTTTCTGGGGCCGAGATTGAGCAAACTTTAATTGAAGCGATGCATATTGGATTTAGCCAAAACCGCGACTTTGCTACCGACGACATTTTAGAAGCAGCTAGTCAGATCATACCCTTAGCACGAACTGCCGTAGAGCAAATTCAGCAACTTCAAGAATGGGCTGCTGCTGGGAGAGCGCGTTTAGCATCTAAACACAGTCCTTTGAGCGAACGCCTCCGGCGCACTACGTGAAGCAAAAATATAATGTAGAGGCGTAGCACTTCTATGTCTCTACAAAGGTTTTGGATAACGCATATTTAATTTCACCAGATGTCTATTCACCATAGCTACAATAATCAGTTAGTCAAAAGTCAATAGTTAATGATGAATTATTATGGACTATTGATTCTTATACTGATGGGTTACTTGTTTCTCTACTCGTAACCCTTGAGAGCTAGTTAAACAGCACTCTCCTCAATGGGGAAAATACGCATGACTGGCTCACCTTCACCCTTGACTCTTGATAATCAGGTTTTAATTATGTTTTCTGGCTTAACAAAGTTTATACTGGGGTTCTTCTTAGCGATCGCTGTGCTAATAGGTGGCGGTGCTGCAATTGCACTCTATTTTATGAATCGTACCGGCATAGCCCCTGCCAAACCCATTTATTCCAATGATAGTCCTTCGGTGAAAGCCCAAGCTCCTAAAAAAACTGAGCCTGGAGGAAGTAAGTCGGCTCTTACACCTGGGACACCTACTCAATCGTCTCCAAGCTCAACCTCTACTCCCACAGAATCACCAAAGGCTACCCCATCACCAAAACCATTACCATCGGGAGCTTACCGAGGGCGTGTTAGTTGGGCTGAAGGCTTGAGTTTGCGATCGCAACCAAATCAAGAAGCTGAAAAGATTGGTGGGGTTCCTTTTAATCAAAAAATTATTATTTTGTCAGAAAGTGAGGATAAAGCTTGGCAAAAGATCCGTTTGGAAGGTAGCGAACAAGAAGGTTGGGTGAAAGCAGGTAATACTGAAAAAGTTGATGAACAATAGGTATAGGGTATGGGGCATTAGGAGTGCTGAGTGCTGAGTTAGGAGTTTTGTTTACCCCCTTGTCCTTTTGTCCCCCTATCTCCCTCATCTCCCCACTCCCTAGGACATTTACTTGTAAAGAATCATACGAAAAGTAGTTATTACACATAGTAAGTAGTATACTTTTTTATAGCCATTAACTCGAAAAAAGCAAGTGAAAACAGGGGTAGCTAGCCATTTAATCAAGCTTGCCTCAGTCTACGAGGCATCCGAAAGCATTAAGGTTGTTCCTATCGTAGTTAATTTTAAATTTTTAAATTGGAAAAAGTTATCGACTGGTGCTGCAATGCGTCTTTTGTCTGTGGCTCTGATTACGGGGCTTCTGAGTATTGCTGGAGAAGCTTTAGCACTTCAGAAAATAGGAAGTAATGGCCCTGAAGTTAGCAGTACCCAGAGATGTTTAAAAAAGTTAGGCTATTTTAACGGCCCAGTGACAGGTAAGTTTGCTAGCTTGACTCAAAATGCTACGATCAAATTCCAGCAAGCTAATAGAATATCGGCTGATGGAGTTGTGGGTGCTAGTACTCAACGTGCCTTGCAACGAGCGTGTCAGAGTAGAAGTTCTAATAGAAATATCGGTAGCGCATCGCGTAGGCGCAGCCAGCCGCAGGCATCGCCAGTTGGTCAATATCCTACTCTTTCTCAAGGCAAAACTGGTGCAGCCGTCACAAGATTACAACAGCGTCTACGGCAGTTAGGCTACTTTAATACTAATCCCACTGGGAATTTTGGACGAATTACTAAAGATGCTGTAATCGCATTCCAGCGAAGTTATCGCATAACTGCAAACGGGATTGTGAATCGACAAACTTGGAACGCACTAATGGGTTCCTCTCCGACTCCAGGAAGATCGAGTCTTTCCAGTCAACAAGTGAGAGAACTACAAGTGCGTTTGCGGCAGCTAGGTTATTTAAATGCTGATGCCACTGGGAATGTTGGCCCAATGACTAGAGAAGCTGTAATTGCATTCCAGCGAAATAATGGACTACCTGTTGATGGCATTGCTAATGCCCTAGTTTTGGACTCAGTGCGTAGAGCCTCTACAGGTGGTATTCAACAACCAGCTAGAAATTATCTAACTGTAGGCGATCGCGGAGAAAATGTCAGAGTAGTTCAAGAGCGTTTGGCGCAGTTGGGTTTCTCTAATGCTAATCCTGATGGACTTTTCAACGATTACACCAGACAATCTGTGGCTGCATTCCAGCAATATTCTCGAATTAATTCCACTGGAAATGTAGATTGGCAAACTTGGGAAGCATTGGGGTTAAATGGTTCAATGGGGGGCAATTATACTGAGAATAATGATTATGTATTAGCTGACACTAACCGCTATGCATTACCTCCTGCAAATGACTATGTAGTACCTGTTACCAATGGCAATACATTAGTTGCTAATAATCCTTACAGAGTAATAATTCCCATTTCTAGTAATGATACTCTAAGTAAAGTGCAACAATATATACCCACCGCTGTCGCGGAGCAATCTGGTCTAGGGGATTATGTGAATGCTGGAGCATTTAGCGATCGCGCCCAAGCAGAAACGCTAACGAAAAGGCTCCGCTCGTTAGGTCTGGATGCACGGGTAAAATACAATTGAAGAAGAATACAGAATTCAGAATTCAGAATTCTGAATTCTGAATCAAGATTCTGGGTATTCAGATCCGCTATCTAAAAATTACGTATCACTAAATTTTCTAATCACGCGCGAGTGTTTCACCATTTGTTCGGCATTCGACTGAGCGTTCGCACCGAAATACAACAATTGCACAGAATTCCATTCTGAATTCTGACTCCTGACTCCTGAATTCTTAAATTGACAAGCTCAACTGTGAACCTTCCTGAGTTTTATTAACCTCAATCCTGGCTTGGAAGGCTTCTTTGAGGTGGGGCATGTGGGTGACAGTGAGGATGCAGGCAAAATCGGAAGCGATCGCATTAATCGCTGCAATCAAGCGATCGCATCCTTCAGCATCCTGTGTACCAAAACCTTCATCCACAATCAACAATTGCAACGCCGCCCCCGCCCGTTGCGCTAATAATTTTGCCAGGGCTAAACGGATGGCAAAGTTAATTCTAAATGCTTCTCCACCAGAGTAAGTTTCATAAGATCGCGTTCCTCTAGAATCAGCAATTAAAATATCTAAGGTGTCTATCAGTTTGGCATTTTTCTTGGTTGATTTAGCACTGCGTCCAGCTTTTTGAGTAATAAATTGTACATGAAACTGATTACCACTCAGCCGCGAAAGTAGTTGATTTGTCTCGGCTTCCAGTTGGGGTAAAACATTTTCAATCATCAGTGCTTGGATACCATTTTTACCAAAAGCTTGCGCTAATTCCTGATAAACACGATATTCCTGTTTGCAAGATTGTAATTGCTGTTGTTGTTGGTCATATTGAATTTGCAGCGTTTCCAGTTGAAGCGCCAGCTGTTCTAAACGCCCCAACTTTGTAATTTGCTCATCGAGTTGCCGTCTGCGTATTGCTAACTGCTGCTCTAAAGCTTGAATTTGGCCAGAGGGGTTAGCTGTTGCTTGTAGTTGCTGGATAATACTTTCGATTTGTCCGCCGAGTTTTTGCCGCTCGGTTAATCTGGCGCTTCTGGATTCCTCTAACTCTTGCAACCTCGTCTGGAGTTGCGGATACTGCTGCTGGGCTGATAGCAGTTGTTGATACCGCAAATGCCAAGATTGAGCTTTCTTTGCAGCCATACGCAGATTGTTGTGCTGCTCGGAACTGTAGCCAATTTCAGTAATGTGACGCTCAAGAGCCGCGATTTGTTTAGCACATTCAGAATCAATCTGATCTTGCTGGATTCTCGCATGTAATTGAGCAATTTGGGATTGTAATTCTGGTTTTCGGGCTAATAGTTGCGCTTGTCGCTTAGTAGCATCTTTAATTTGCCCTTGTTTAATTTCTGCCCATCGCCACCGCTCAACTTCACTCCGAGCGAGGGCATGATCTTGCTCATTATAATTCACTTGTTGCAGATATTGGTCTAGTTGCCGGAGTTCAGCTTGTTTATCGGGAGCGTAATCACCAGCTTGGAGCGATCGCTCTAAATGCTGTTTTTCAGCAGCAATTTGTTGTAACTGTTGTTGGACATCAGTTGTCGCTTCTAACTGGGCTGCCAACTGTCCCCGTTGTTCGCGTAAACCATCATAACCTGCCAATTGTTGGGATATATCGCGATATTCCTGCCTAAGAACCTGAATTTCTCTATCAGATACAGCCATTTGTTCTCGCACTACCCAAAACTGCCCTTGAGTATCCTCCAACTCACTTTGGGTTTTTTCCACCACCCGACTCCAGTGATGTTCATCCAGTGGACGCTCACATAATGGACAAAGTGCTTCAGGATTTTGGAGCATTTGCAATTTCTGCTCTAATTCTCCCAGCAGTTTTTCATAATCCCGTTGATGAGCTTGCAGACGTTCGATAAAGTGCCGCCTTTCTTGCCCTTTTTCTTGGACTCGTTGCAGATAAACCCGCTTTTTCTCCAGTTCTTCAATCTGGATTGCTACATCCATCACCGCTTGTTGCAGTTGCGGTTGGCGGCCGTGCTGGCGTTGCAATTGGTTCTCAGTACTTTGGAGTTGTTCGAGTCGCGCTACCAAACCAGCATGAGTGCGATCGAGTTGGCTTTGTAAAGTTGCTCGTTGTTGCAACAAGGGAGTCACTTGCATTTGCAGTTGATCTAGACGAGCAACATGGTGACGGGCTGCGGTTAGCTGTGACAAAGCAACTTCGACTTCACCTGATTTAGTCAGAGTTTGTTGAATATCTCGCTCTTGTTGTTGCAAAGCTTCTAACTGCGCTTGGGCTTGTTGCAGTTGCCGTTCGATTTCGTGAATTTGTTTGGTAAGCTGTTGTTGCTTTTGTTGGCGATTCTGTTGGGCGCGGGTGTATTCTTCAAATTTGACAGCAAAAGCTTCTTCTTGAGATTGTAGACTTTGATATTGGGCATATCCAGCTTTAATCTCAGCTTCTTGGTGTAATATTTTTTCTAAATCTGATAGCTGAGAGCCAATAGCTGATTGTTCTTGTTGGAGGCGATCGCAATCTTGGGTAAGATTTTGGTATTGTTGCTTTACAAAATTAAGTTGTTGTTCCCAATTTTGGCGCTGGTGCTGGACAACTTGCAAACTTTGTAATTGAATATTATCAAAAGCTTGCACCTGTTGCAGTTGGTTGAGTTCGGCTTCTAACTCCACTCTTTGCGCTTGGGTAATCTCGCGTTGTTGCAGCTGAATTTTTATTGACTCTAAAGAACGCTCTAGCTCTACTGCCCTTGCTTTGAACTGACGAGAAGATTCCTTTGCCCGTTCTTCCAAATCATCATACTGATTGAGTTTCAACAACTCCGCTAAAATTTCTTTGCGTTCTGTGGGACGCTTGAGCATGAATTCATCTGCACGGCCTTGACGTAAGTAGGCAGAATTAATAAATGTATCATAATCAAGCTTGATGTGTTCTAAAATCAAATCCTGTGTTGCTCTTACCCCTTTGCCGGTGAGGGAGCGAAACCCAGATGGTATTTCTATTTGAAATTCAAGGACGCTAGTACCTCCCCGAATTCGGGTACGAATCACCCGATATTTTTGCTGGTTACTTTGGAAAGTAAAATCAACCCGAACTTCTTTTGCACCAGAATAGATGACATCATCTTCAACAGTGGCACGGCTTTCACCCCAAATTGCCCAAGTGATTGCTTCTAAAAGAGAAGATTTACCCGCACCATTGGAA
Organism: Nostocales cyanobacterium LEGE 12452; assembly: GCA_015206945.1. Classification (GTDB taxonomy): domain Bacteria; phylum Cyanobacteriota; class Cyanobacteriia; order Cyanobacteriales; family Nostocaceae; genus Nostoc. The sequence goes on from JADEXV010000042.1 coordinate 30,260, forward strand.
CCACAAATACAAGCCGTATGCAAACCACCAAAATCTAAAGTTGCATCACGGTAACTGAGGAAGTTTTTGAGGATAAGTTGTACTGGGATCATTCACGCTATAGCGCCACATCTACTTTTAATAATTAACAGTACAGATGCACTGTTTGTTAGTTTAGCTATCTAGATATCAGGTTTCTAGTCTTGAAGACACCAAATTTACAAAAATTTACAATACTATCAGTCAATTTTTCTTATTGCATGAAAAAGTTTTACTGTCTTCGGAGAAAAATAAAACTCTCCAGGAGACTTTTGTTATTTCTTTCTGTTGTCTGAGAAGAAAACATTCTTTTTTGATTTGTGAGAATTGAAAGTTACAGATCACTGACTTTTTAAAGAAGTCGGGGATCTTGTTTCTTGGGAATTATTTAGGATTGTTATTGGCTAGTTGCGTAGGCGTAGCCCGCCTTAGACATCGCGATCGCTTCATTTCAGTCAGACGTTCGTAATCTTTACTCAAACGATGGTACTGATTAAACCAACCGAATGTTCTTTCTACTACCCAACGCTTGGGTAAAACTTCAAATTCTTTATCAGTACGGCGCATAACCTCAACATGAGCTTGAATCATTAACCAAACAGCCAGCGCAAACTTATCGCCGTTATACCCCGAGTCAACCCACATGACTTCAACTTTTTCCAATAATTCTGGGCGTTCTTCCACCAGTTCCATCAAGGCATACGCTGCAAGCACTCTTTCAGGAGCAGGTGTCAGTCAAATAGCGATCGCTTCCAGCGGGCGGTTAGGCATCGCAACTGGGCTATCCCGCACTACAGGACACGGACTAATATTCAGTCCCTAACAACAACTTTAAATGCTTGGAAAGAGGTGTCCAAAAGTACAAACTTCAAAGACTGTTAAAAAATTGGTGTTGTTAGATTCGCATGATGGATGATGATACCATGCTAGAAGGAGCGGTGGAAGCCGCAGTCTTTCTTCAAGAGAGCAGCTAAATTTCTTTGCCCTAACTTAGATCGATTGTCCAAGGTTTTTCAGATCGTGGAAAACCATAAGGAGAAATCCCAATGAACTACGACATCAAAGACAAAACCATTTTGGTTACGGGCGCAAATCGCGGCATCGGCAAGGCGATAGTTGAGTCGTTTATTGAACACGGAGCCACCAAAGTCTATGCGGCTGTTCGTCAGATCAACAGTGTCTCCTCATTGGTTGAACAATACGGCTTACGGGTAGTACCAATTCAGGTTGATTTAGGCGATCCCCAATCTATTGTTGCTGCTGCTCAAACTGCCCCAGATGTGCAAATAGTTATCAATAATGCAGGAGTCTTTCAAGCTGGAACTCCCTTAGCTGAGGATGCGATCGCCGCTCTCGAATTTCAGATGAACATCAATGTATATGGATTGATCTACATGGCTCAGGCGTTTGCCCCGGTACTTAAAGCCAATGGAGGTGGTGTCTTTGCCCAAATCAATTCTGTTGCTTCGCTCAAAGGTTTCCCCGACTCTGCTACTTACTGTGCCTCAAAAGCTGCGGCCTATTCAATCACCCAGGCATTACGAGAACTATTGAGTGAGCAGGACACGCTTGTGCTAAGTGTTCACCCTGGCCCGATTGCCACGGATATGAGCGATGCGGCAGGAATGAGTGAGGTTGCACAGCCACCTGCACTTGTGGCAGACGGGATAATAAAAGCTCTCAAAGCTGGGGATTTTCACGTCTTCCCTGACTTGATAGCTAAACAAATGGGCGATGCTTATAAGAGCTTTGCGGAAAATGTCGTTGAGGTACCATCAAGTTAATGACATTGCAGGGTAATGCTTTAGACAAGGGTATCTGGGTATTAAACAGCAAGCCCAAACTCTTCTCGATTGATGAACAAACCAATCACAGTATCATGGTTCAAATCCATTAAAAATAGGAACTCACAATACTGAATTTATAGCAACGATATGGCACGAATCTTATACTATGCACAGCGTTCACCTTACGCTCGTAAAGTGAGAATTGTCCTAGCAGAGAAGCAACTAGCTTACGAACCCAAAGAAACAGACATTAACAATAAACCTCCAGAATTTCTGAGTTTATCTCCCATTGGGAAAGTTCCCGTATTGGTGGATGAAAATGGTCTCGTTTTTTGGGATTCAACGCTGATTGTGGAGTATCTAGACGAGACTTATCCTGAGCCGAGTTTTTATCCAGGCTTGCGCATTGAGCGTTTGTGCTGTCGTCAGGGGGAAGAGTTAGCAGACAGTTTGATAGATAATGTTGTGGGATTGTGGTACGAAACCCGTAAAGGAAACCAAGCTGATTTTGGCACCCAAGCTAAATATCAGTCCAGCATTAATCGCCTTTTAGGTGTTTTTGAGCAAAAGTTGACGAAATCAGGCTACCTATTAAATGAAACTCTAAGTGCTGTAGATGTTGCAGCTATATCAGGGTTGGGTTACTACAGCCTAAGATTTGGCAATTATTGGCAGCAAGAGTATCCTAAACTGAGGCAATGGTTTGAGCTATTGCATCAACGTAAATCGGTTGACTCTACCATGCCAAAAGTATAAAGCAATTTAGCTTACTTTAATCACTTGAGTTTAGAGCGCTACAATTATTTACGCCTTCTCTACGAGACGGGCAAAGGACATTGTACAGGGCGACTGCGGATCTCGTAGTTGATGGTTTATAACTGTTGAAATACTTATCTTATATAGATTTTCGCATTTTCTGTTCCCTTTTTTTTGATTTCTTTGTAAGAAATTTGGGAAAAGACCTTAAAAAGATGCGAGTCCACGAAATTATGACCAAGTAACTCTTAGGGAGTTGTCTATCTGTTATTATCAGTTCTGTTCGAGTCAGACAGAAATTATTCTTGGAGATAAACGATGGGCAAGAAATATGATGTTTATGGTGTCGGTAATGCCTTAGTAGATATAGAATACGAAGTATCTTCAGAGTTACTACAAGAGTTAAAGATTGATAAAGGTGTAATGACGCTCCTAGATGAAGATAGTCAAAATCATATTTTGGAAAATCTCAAAAATCTTCATTGCCATAAAAGTTGTGGAGGGTCAGCTGCTAACACAATGGTGGCAATTAGTCAATTAGGAGGAAAAGCTTTTTATTCCTGTAAAGTGGCTAATGATGAATTTGGAGACTTTTACATCGAAGATTTACTTAACTTTCAGGTAAATACCAACCTAAAAAATAGTGACCGCCAATCAGGAATTACAGGTAAATGTTTGGTGTTAGTAACTCCCGATGCAGATCGTACCATGAATACGTTTTTGGGAATTACTGGGGAATTTTCTACACAAGAATTAGTATCATCAGCGATTGCTGATTCAGAATATGTATATATCGAAGGATATTTAGTGGCTTCTCCTACAGCAAAAGAAGCAGCTATAAAGGCTAGAGAAATAGCTGAAAAAGCGGGAGTAAAAACCACCATGTCCTTATCTGATTACAACATGGTGAAGTTTTTTAAAGATGGTCTATTAGACATCATTGGGACTGGTTTAGAATTGATTTTTGCTAATGAAAGTGAAGTATTAGAACTAGCAGATACAGAAGATTTTCAAGTAGCTGTAAACAAACTAAAAACCCTGAGTAAAAAATTTGCCATTACTCGCGGTGCCAAGGGTTCAGTAGTATTTGATGGTCAGAAATTAATCGAAATCACTGCACCTCAAGTAGAAGCTGTAGATACAGTGGGAGCAGGGGATATGTATGCAGGAGCTTTCCTCTATGGAATTACCCAAGGTATGAGCTATGAAGAAGCCGGAAAATTAGCATCGGCCGCAGCTTCTAAGATTGTTACATTCTATGGACCAAGATTAAAAACTGAGGAATTAAAGGCATTAGTTACTGCTTAGAGAGTGTTTGAAAAGTTTTGAGAGGTCAAATTTTATGCCAAATATAAGCCTTCGTAACCAGCTATTTATTGCACTCACCACATCTAAAGCTTGGATAAGGTTGAGTGGGGTAAGTAAATACCCAATGTGTAAAGAGATATGGCAAGTCATTAACAATGATGATACTTTTAGCTTCACTTATACAAAACCTCTAGGACGAGTTATAGGCGAGGAAGTATTGACATAGCGTTCGTTTATAAGCGATCGCTACTCATTGAAACTCTCGAAAAAATTCCCAATATCAAAGAAGAGAATCAATCAAAATACTATCAAATTTCAGCAACTGTTACTGAAATAAAGATGTTATTGACCAAGAAATCTTAAGTGCAGGAAGGTTTATAATTGCTACAAATGTTTTGTCAGATCAAGAACTGAGCAATGAGAAAATGCTGTCTGAATATAAAGCGCAGCAATCATGTGAAAGAGGGTTTAGTTTTCTATCAAGTTGAGCATCCATGCACGTGAGAATTGCAAACCGACGAGATGGGGGTATGGTGAAATTACCTTTATCACCGAATTTATCAGTGTAACTAAGATTAGCTGCCAGAACTTCTTCTACAATTTGGCTCATTTTGAGTTTATGTGGGCGATCGCTAGTAGGGGCGCAAGGCGAATGGCACTAAGAAAACGTGAAACCTCGTCTGGGCAGGGTGTTGGGGGTAGGGTGTAGTGTTAATAAACATTCAAGCTCATGAGGTGAAACAGAGATTACTTATTCTTTATTCCCTACACCCCACACCCGAAATCCTACACCCTAAAGCCTTATAAATAATGGATTTACCCTTATCTTAGTGCCATTCGGATGCAAGTCCTTGCGCCCTTACGACAGGTGTGGTTCAAATACATTAAAACTGCTGTAATTTGTTTTACGCAGAGGCTCAGAGAGTAGGAGTTTGAGAGAAGTTTTTGCGATCTATGCGGGGTAAAAGACCAATGTTCGGAGTTCGATGCTTTCTCGTGGGGGAGCGTTGGCTGGGCTGGTGGGGTCTTCAAAGGCTGTATGGGCGGCAAAACGGGCGTGTCCGTCTTCTGCGGAGTCGAAGCATTTGATAAATAGTGCTTCGTCTCTGTGCATTTGCGGGAAGTAGAACCATTTATGTTGGGAGTTATATGTGATTCCGTATGTCTCACCAACCCGATCGCGGTAGACAAGATCGCCAGCTACAAGGTCTGTGGGTGCAATACTTTGCGCGTCACACACTGCTAAGGGTGACTCTTGGATTGGTTGTGCGTAGGCGTAGCCCGTCGTAGACATCGCTCGCCAAACATTGATGATGGCAAATCGTTGTTTTAGTAACGTATCAATATTATCATCATCTATGCCTCGCGCTGCTAGTTCCAAACGGGCGCGAGTATAGCCTGATTGGGCGGTGAAATCGTTGTGTACACGCTTGGCGGGTTCTTTAATATTATTCTCACCTGGCTTGGAGTTACCAGCGTTACGAAGGGTGTGATCGAATATCACTACCTTTGTTGCACCTGTCACCTCTTTTAACAATTGCTCGGCTTCTGGATAGTAGACGCGGCGTACTTCGTCTTCATCGTAAAAGTTGCGGACATTAGTATTATGTCCAGTAAAGGCGAATCCTTCTCGATCTAACGAGATGTTCTCTGAGATGGAGCGAGCATTGTAAATTGGCAGTTTGTACGTTTGATAAGTTGCATTCGTGCGGGGAATCCCGGCTGGCGGTTCATAAGTATAGTTAACAGGTTTTTCTGCCGTTGGAATCAGGTAACTGAGGTTGGCCTCTACGGATGGCAGATCCAGGGAAATAGGTCTGTCTATAACTTGGTTATTTAAGCTCATAGGTTATCCCATTTTGGATTTTGGTTAATTTCTGTCAATCCATACGTCCTATTTTTGAGATGCACCAACGGGAACAGGTTCACCGAGAACTTTGGCGAATCTTTGCAAATAGAAATCCACAGGGTTTGCTACTGCTTGAATTGAGGAGCGATCGCGTACCAGATTCCACCATGTCTGCAAACGAGGTGTTTCTGCTGGTAGTGTGAATTTGCGGAAGTGTTCTAAGAGTGGTAAACGTTCAAACCAAGGATAGAAGCTGATATCTACTAGGCTAAACTGATCTCCTAATAAATAATCACCTTTGCCTAATCCTTCTTGTTCAATATATAGAAGTGCTTCTGTGAACTCTTTTCGTCCTTGTTCCTGTTCTTGGCTATCTTTACCGCGCAGAAATTTGTTAAAAGCTGGGACAAGGCGAGTATTGGCGTAGTCTATCCAAATCCGAGCGATCGCTTTAGCTGCGGGATCGCGCGGAAACAAAGGTGGTTCTGGAAAAACTTCATCTAGATATTCATTGATAATGGCGGACTCGTAAATTTCAATATCCCCATGTTTGATAGCCGGAACTTTACCATAGCGCGAAATCTGCGTGTACCCATCTGGTTTATTTTGTAAGTCAATTTCTATCGGCGTGAAGTCAATGCCTTTTTCCAGTAAGACTACACGGGTACGTTGAGAGAAAGTAGAGGCTTTGGCGAAGTATAGTTGTATGTTGCTCATGAAATTTTTTCCTTGTAATAATCGTGGATGCAGACTATTTGAGATTGCACAACTCAAACTAAAGCAATAAGACAAAAGCGAGATGTGTTGATTAGTGCAGTTAAATAATTGACTGGCAGGTATCTATGTCAGTTATATGACATATTACAGTTTATCGGTCGACTTAACGTAGTATTTATATTGTACAGTCTTCCTGAAAATATGTATACCTAATTATTGGTGTAACTAAATAAATATCTAGACATAATCAGGCTTGTCAAAAAGAGGTATTATATGTACTCGAAAGCTGACTCTAATAGGCAAATCCGTCTTGGCTTGCTAGTACCCGCAGGTAACACCACGTTTGAGCCTGACTTTCACTCTGCTTTTTCCAGTCAAGTCAGTATTCATAGCCATCGTGTGATTGCTCAACGCTTACACGCATTTGAGAGCTATGAATCAATGGATGACATCAATGAAGAAGCTGTTAAAGAAGTAAAAAAATTAGCTAGAGCCGGGGTACATTTCGGAGCATACGGCTTCACAACAGCAACATTTTACCGAGGGCGAATTTTTGCCGAACAATTAGAGCAACGTTTGACGCAGGCGCTAGGAGTACCTGTTGTTGTGCCTGCTCTGGCTCTATTAGAAGCGTTGGCATATCTAAAGATTAAGAAAATTTCTGTGGTCACTCCTTATCCAGAATGGAATAACCAAACCCTAAAAACGTTTTTGAGTAAAGCACCTTTTGAAATAGTGGCGTTTAAAGGTGATGAACGGTCAAAAGAAGTAGCAAAAAAGAATTATCTTTGGCATCAGTTACCCAATGAAGCCGCAACTTTTATCAAAGAGGTATCTCACAAAGATGCAGATGCTATTGTCTTGCCCTGTACAGCATGGAGAACATTTGAGGTAATTGAGGAATTAGAAACAGATTTAAAGATTCCTGTAGTTACAGCAAATCAAGCCACAATATGGAGTTTAGCAAAGCGTGCTTCAATTGAATCTGCACTTTGTCCTAGAGGAAAACTGTTTGCTATTTAGTCAAAGAGGTTTTTATGGTTCAAACCAAATCTGTGTCTACAATTTAGTTCCAAATGCTGAGAGTTTTCCCTAGCAAGAGAAGGAATCAATATTAATGGCACATCTGTTTGAACCATTCAAGATAAACCTAGGCTAAATACGATGTATATAGAAGGTGAATTCATTTGGAGCAATTATTTGATGTTGGTGTAGATTAAAATAATCTCTGAATACTGAATCAATGTTCTAGTAGAGTTTCACCCCTTGTTTATAAGCATCTACAAAACTCCTGTAGTCATATTCAACTTGAGTTGCATAGTCCACTGCAAAGTTAAAAATTTCGTCTTTGAATACAGCTTTATTACCACTCATAATATCAGTTACTTCTTTGTCAACGCTGACAGGAATAATCGCAGCATCGTAGTCTCGATCGGAGATTGCATGGTTTTTGGCAACCACTTTCCCTGCGTATCCCATCGCATCCATGAATTTTGACTTGCTGGTTAACAACTTATAGTCAAAGTCCACTTGGTAAGGTGATTTTTCACGCACCATAAAGGGGATGCTACTGACAGTAGTATAGCCAACCAAGGGATCGAGATTGGATAACATAGCTTTCATAGTGATTGTCACCCTTGCTCCTTCTTGGTTTCCGTAGACTGAACTCGGCAGCAAACCTAGAACTGCGATCGCCTCCGGTGGGCGGAACGCCATCGCAACTGCGCTAATGCCTTCCTGCTTCATCTCTAAAATGCGATCGTCGTCGGTTGCTGAACTTGGCCCCTCAATCAGCAAGTAATATCGGTACTTCCCAAGGCTACCAACACCTGAACCTAATTTAAGCCGAATGTCCTTGAGGGTATAGTAACTGTTGTTGTAGCGCTTACTGCTAGGAATTGAGGCGATATAGCTGCTCATAGCCCCAGTAATGTCAGAATAGGTGCTGCTAGATACAGGCTGGAGATTTGAGGCTGTCTTGAAGACGCGATTGTTACTGTTATTTAGCACTGTGTACTGTTTTAAAAACCTAGAACGGCTCTTGTCTGATGCCTTTTGAATTAAATCTTTGACCACACCGTTCGTATTGCTGGGTTCTAAACGGTACGACAGTTCATCATTGGTTCCCTTAAAGTCGTTCATCTTATTGAGGTAAGCATCCAAGAAATTTCGCACAACATCCTCAGCATCAGTTGAGTTAAGACCATTCTCTTTAGCTACCAACAGAATGGAGACTGCCATCCGTCGCAAGTCCCAAATATAAGGGCCGAGATAGCCTTCATCAAAATCGGTGGTGTCAAAAACGTTGTTGTCTTTGCTATCTCTTATCGCTCCAAGATTTTGCAGATGCATATCTCCTTCTAACCAGACGGCTGAGGTTGAAGAGTTTACAAATTCTGAACTTGGTAAGCTCTGCATATCACGATAAAAAATGTGAGCCGTCCCCCGGTAAAAGGTGAAAGGGCTATCTTTAGCTGTCATCTTTTGCATTTTCGTTGCCAGTTCTTGAGGCAATTGAGAAGCAAAGGGATGATTATATTGGTAAATTTCATTTACTACCCAAGTTGAACGGGGAGTTGCAGCTTGAACTGGAGATGCAAATCCGAAAATTAAAATTAAGACAAATACGACGATTGCAGATATGTGTTTAGGCATGATAATTTCTTAGGCGTAAAAAAACTCTTGTGTAGAGAGAATCATTTAACAACAGTTTTTTACCACCTTGAGCCATAGTTTACAAAGCGATTTAAAGCACAACGCAATAACTATTCACTCTCAAGTATTGAGGGGATTCAAAAAGGTAAAATTATAAAGAATCGTTACAAAATAATCATGTCAGCTATCCAAACAACTGTAGTTCTTGCCATGACGGCCGATGGAAAAATTAGTGCCGTAGATCCGAAAGCGCCCCGTGAACCCGATGTAGTCGATCAAGCACACTTGGAATATCAAGCCTCCCTTGCCGATCTATTGCTGGTAGGAGCAGGGACAATTCGGGCTGAGGGGGGAGCCTTTACAATTCGCGATCGCGAACTGTTGGCAGCACGTGAGGCACGGGGTCAGTCTCCTCAGCCGATTACTTGTGTTGTTTCAGGTTCCCTAGACCTATCGCCGGACTTGCCTTTTTTGAGTCAGGACATTGAGCGATGGATATTTACCACACGGGCTGCTTTAGGGCGCAGTTCTGATACAACAACCTTGCAAAAATTCGCTGAATTAATTGATTTGGGAGATACAGACCTGGACTGGGATCGGGCCTACACGTTAATGGCAGAGCGGGGTATTCACAAAGTCGTTGCTTTGGGAGGTGGCTCTTTAACAGCTGCTCTAGTTAAGGCAGGGCGAATTGACGATTGGTGGTTGACCATTTGGCCAGTCATTTTTGGGGGAAAGCACGCCCCTACCCCAGTGGAGGGAGAGGGTTTTCTTCCCAGCGCTGCTCCTCATCTAGAACTCATAGAAACTCGTCAGGTTGGAAGTGATTTATTTTTACACTACCGCACGGTCAAGTGAAAACGCGCTGCCAGAATTCAGTACTATGAGCATTGGTATTAAAAAGCAGGGGAGCAGGGGAGCAGGGGAGCAGGGGAGCAGGGGAGCAGAGGAGAAGTTGCAGTAAGCTTTTCCCCTCTGCCCCTCTGCCTCCTGCCT
>JADEXV010000417.1 GCA_015206945.1 Nostocales cyanobacterium LEGE 12452
CCTTTGCTGTCTTCTCCCAATTACAAATGACAAATGACCAATGACCAATGACCAATGACTAATGACCAATGACCAATGACAAATGACAAATGACAAATGACTATTAACAGAATTTTTGTATTAGCAAAGAATGTGTTTCAGGAAGTGGTACGCGATCGCATCCTATATATTATTGGTTTTTATGCGCTAGTACTCGCCACTGCCTTCCGCGTCCTTCCTGAATTTGCAGCTACGGCTGAAGATAAAATGTTTTTAGACTTTGGGATGGCAGCGATGAATGCCATCGGGTTAATTATTACGATATTTATTGGTACGGGACTAATTAATAAAGAAATTGAAAAACGCACTATTTTAGTATTAATTGCTAAACCTGTTAGTCGCAGCGAAATTATCGTCGGCAAATACTTGGGTTTATCCGCAGTCCTAGCTGTACTTGTCGCCACGATGACAGCAATTTATCTGGTATTTCTGCAAATTGGTAATATTCCTCATCCTACAGCAAGCATTCTAATTGCTGCAATTTTCTTATTTTTGCAGTTGTCATTAATTACTGCTGTCGCTATTACCTTCGGTGTTTTTACTGCTTCTCTGCTAGCGACTATTTTAACCTTTGCGGTATATTTAATCGGAAATATTACTCAAGATTTAGTACAACTTGGTCGTCTTAGTCGTAACCCTGGTATGGAACGTCTAACTCAAGCTTTGTTTCTTTTCTTGCCAGATTTATCTCGATTAGATTTGAAAAATGATGCCGTATATGGTCTACAAGCACTACCTGACAACACTTCACTGATTATGAATGCTGGTTATGGCTTACTTTATAGTGCCATGTTGTTAGCGATCGCTATTTTTATCTTTTCACAACGTGAATTTTAGGTATTGGACATTGGGAATTGAAAAAAAGCAGAGGGGCAAACAGAAAGTTCTTCCCTCGTGACAAATGACAAATACTTCGGCTTCGCTCAGTACAAGTGACAAATGACTAATAAATCATTATCTGAGGTTGCTCAATTGTGCCATCAGGCATAATAGTATCTCGCAACTTTGCATAAATCAAATTTGTCTTCCAAAGGTTTGCCTTACTCAAGTTTGCTTTAGTTAAGTTTGCCCATGTCAAGTCTGCACTAGTTAAGTTTGCCCCAGTCAAATTAGCTTCTAGTAATTTTGCTCCACATAGCTTTGCTCGTGTGAGATTTGCAAAACTTAAGTTAGCTTCAATCAACGATGCTTCAATTAATTTTGCTTCACTTAAGTCTGCTTCTCTCAAATCTACATCACATAAAGAAGCACCCCAAAGATTACTACCTGTGAATTTTACCCGCCATAAGAAAGTTCCGCACAAATTTGCTCTTGTTAAATCAGCATTAGTCAAATTGGCTTCACATAAAGATGCTTCATACAAATTAGCTTCACATAAGCTAGCTTGGATCAAATTTGCGCCACTTAAATTAGCACGAGTTAGAACACAGCCAGACAGATTTGCGTCACGCAAATCCGCTCCGATAAAGTTAATACCACTTAAATTAATTCCTTTCAGGTCGATTCCCCTCAAGTCACATCCACTGAAATCTCGGCGCTGAAAATATTTATTTGTGATTTGACTTAAAATAAATTCCTGTTGTTGAGCATAATTGTTCATGGTATTCACCTCTGGGTGTAATTGATCTCAAAGGTTGAGTGTGTTAGTTACCGCAATACTTCTCGGTTAGGCATTTTTAATTCGGAATCGGGTTTTGGTAAAAGGTTACTGGGTTTGGGTTAAAGGTTTTTTTTCCCCTTTTCCCTTTCTTTTTTCCCCTTAACCGAGAAGTATTGGTAGTTACCGTATATTGAGAGTACACCGCAAACAGAGATTAGCTCAGTAAATAATCAAAAATAAATTAAAAGAAAATCGGCAATCACTTGAAAATGCGTTTTTTCAGTGGTTTTTAAAACAAAAAATGCTGACATAAGTCAGGAAATATTGATACGATCGAAGTCATTTATCGTTGGTTATTGGTACTAATGACAGATGACTTCGATTTTCTCACGGCTTTTTATGAAAAGCCTTGAGATAAGTTAAGATTCAAAATTTTTATTATTACTGAGTACTTATTCTCACTCAGGATTGATAGCTTAAGCATAACCCAACTTAATCATGGCGTATCTTTGTGTTGTTTTCACTACTGTGCTTTTTGATTTACTTGTAACCAAATTTCTAAACTAGCAAGCAACCACAGCTTTACTCCATAACGGCTCCAAGTATCGCCTTGATAGTTTAACCAATTACGAATTGGCAATTGGTTTAAGTAAGGAGTGATAGCTGCATTCCGATTTAGCAATAAATCTCTGGCTTCTTGCTGCCAATATTTCCGAAATCCTAACTGCACCGGTACCATCATTCCACTTTTGGGACGATGAATAATTTTGTCTGGTAAAATATCTGCAAGCGCTTGCTTTAAAACTGCTTTTTCTTCCACTCCAGAAAGCTTATACTGTGGAGGTATTTCCATACTTAAGTCTACTATTCGTTGGTCAAACAGAGGAGAACGACCTTGCAAAAGAGCAGCTTGAGTCAAGTTACTAACTTTGGTCAAAATTTGGTCAGCGCCTTTAAATTTGATATTCATTGCCATCAAACGATTCAGATAGCTAGTTTGGGAATATAAGTCTTCTGCAAAAACCCAAGGTGCTGTTTGTACTGCTGTCCAAACTTCTGGTTTTAAAAGTTGCGGTAAATCAACAGCACACTTTTGAAAGGAAATTAAATAAGCTTGCAATGCATCCTGATTGGTGACAGAGCCATATAAACTATTAATTAGCATCGGCTGATTTTTTGGCCCGCCAAAACAAGGGTCGCCACCTTCACCATTTAAAACTACTTCTACGCTTTCTCTCGCCAGTCGTCCCAGCAGCAGGTTGGGAACAGTCAATGGGTCGCCAATGGGGTCATCTAAATAAGCCATTGTTTCCGGCAGACGTGACCACATATCCTTAAAAGTAATTTCTAAAATGTGGTGCTGCGTCTGACAATGGGATGCAACGAGACTGGAAAATTCTAACTCGTTGGGACATTCCGCACCAAAATGAATCGAGAAAGTGTGGACTGGTGCTTTGTGGAATTTTGCTACTAAAGCAGTGATACTGCTAGAGTCCAAACCACCAGAAAGAAAAACGCCAACGGGTTCATTTGCTGGTGGTAAATATTCTTGAACAACTTGCTCTAGGAGTTCTCGCAAGCGATCGCCATGCCATGCTAAGGATCGATCTATTGCTGTAATCTGTTCTTGAAGCTGCCAATAAGCTGTAACTTTGTGGTCGGGAAATTCTAAAACGGTTCCAGGTCGCAGTTCCCGCACCTGTTCCCAAAGGGTTCGTTCGCCGGGAACAAAGGCACAACAAAGATAATCTCGCAACGCCACCAAATCTAAATCAGATGAACGATGGGGTGCTAAAGTTCTCAGTTGAGGTGCAATCCAACGAACTGAACCAGTGGTAGTGTAATAGAGAGTACGAACACCGATGCGATCGCGAATCAATCTCAACACCTGTTTCTCTCTATCCCAAACAACTAGCGCAAACATCCCCACAAGTTGGCTAAGACTTTCATTACCCCATCGTTCCCAAAGATTAGCCACCAGTTGCAGAGAACTTCCTTGAAAGCTATCTGGTTCAATTCCCAACTTTCGCAGCAACTGCACTCGGTTAGTTAACCAAACATCACCAACAACAACAAATCTTCCTCTAGAACTGATTGCTAATTTCTCCGTCGGCAATTCCGAAGTTGTGCGTGGTAAAATTACAGAAATTTTTTCATCTCGCCAAGCTATATCT
>JADEXV010000043.1 GCA_015206945.1 Nostocales cyanobacterium LEGE 12452
AGCAGGTTGTCCGTATTTTTGATATAATAATCAAATTCAAACTGAATGCGGTTCTGAAACACCGCGAGGTTGATCCCGAAGTTGTTCGTTTTCGTTTCTTCCCATTTCAGCCCGTCGTTGGCATATTTGGTGGGCAGAAAACCGGTGGTAGTAGGCGTCGTCCCCGTGCCCATGGGTGAGTAAATGCCTCCGCTGCCCTGGTTTCCGGTCACACCCGTTTCGAAGCGTAATTTTAATTCACTGATGGCAGGTACGTGGAAGAATGGTTCCTGCGAAACACGCTCTAACTGGCTATTACCATTGCAAATCCCGAAAACAACCGAAAAACTTTGAGTGTAAAGGGTAATAAATGGGGGTAGCGATGTTAAAAGTGAATCAACACTCCTGAGAGTGGAAACCAATTCAGTTATACTACCCGAACCGCGTTGGCATGGGTTTTTGGAAAACTTGGTTTAGTACTCCTGAATCTGTAGGGACAACTAGGACAAACCCCTTTGAAGAGCATACAGCGGAAACTGCGGGCAACTCCAGCCCCAGTAGTATTAGCGAAGCTGCTTCAAAGGAGGCTCGGATCGTCTTCAGTACGGAACGAGATATTGACCTATATGAGCTAGAAGAACTCTGTGATGCAGTTGGTTGGTCGCGTCGTCCTCTAAGAAAAGTAAAAAAAGCTATTGAGCATAGTTTTCTCGTTGCCTCAATGTGGCAAGTGAGAGGAAACCAAAAGCGGCTCATTGGTTTTGCCCGTGCTACCTCAGATCACGCGTTTAATGCCACTATCTGGGATGTAGTGGTTCACCCAGACTTTCAAAGTCAAGGACTGGGTAAGGCGCTGATGAAATATGTTCTCAAAAAACTTAGGAGTGAAGAAATTAGTAATGTCACTCTCTTTGCTGACCCCCATGTTGTAGATTTCTACCGTACTATGGGGTTTATGGCTGATCCAGAAGGCATCAAAGGTATGTTCTGGTATCCTCACTAATGCTCAATCCAAATAAAACCCGATTCGCACAATAAAATCAGGTATTAGTAGTACAAATCTATTATTTAAATTTGGTTTGACGAGGTTTAGCCGACGAACGCACAAGTAATATCTCTTGTAAAACTAAGTCGGCAGACAAACCTTTATGAGTCTAAATATCTAAATCTAGCTAGTATTTGCAGAAGATATAAATATATTAGGCATGAGCAGTATTATGTGATATGATTGCCTTAACGCTTTTGTGAAAGCGCGATCGCTTTGATGGGAATTTAAAACCAAACCCAAAAAAGCCGATGAGTATAACGGGATGTAGCGCAGCTTGGTAGCGCGCCTGCTTTGGGAGCAGGATGCCGCAGGTTCAAATCCTGTCATCCCGATTTAATCAATATAGTTAACAGTTAGGGTAGTTAGTTAGGTTTTATTTACTAACATCTACAATTTAACTGGATATTTTTATGGAGAAGACCAATTAGGCTGTTCTGCTGTTGAAGCTTAATAGGAAATTTCGCGATTAAGTAGTAAAGTGATTTTTAACACTGAGCTTTGTTTTGTATAGATTTGAGAAGATATTAAACCAATCGCAGATGGAACGATTGATTAACTAATAGCGTCAACTAATTTTAGAAAAAGCCGATAAAATGGCATTTATCATCTCCAAGGTTGGAGAGATGGAGAGACTTTTTGCTGTTTGAGAAGACATATAATAAGCATCTACGGCATTTCGCGGTCATATAGCGAAGCAAAACCTAGAAAAACACAACGTTAGCACAGCCAATTTGTGAAAACGATACTACAGCAACTATAAATAGTTAGGGAACATTGGATTTTGACCGTTGAGCTTAACACTCAACCTCAACGCGCATAATGAATTTTTCACAACTGAAATAGATTGCTATATAACTAAAGCTAGTTGGTGCTGTGCAAATCCAACCATTTGTTAATTTAATTGGACTATTGATGCGAGGAGCAGTCATGAAATCATTTATTCGCTTAGGCGCAACATTGGGTATAGCTGGCAGTGTATTTTTAACGGGGCTTTCAGGAATAGGCAATCTACCAGGAATGGGCAATCTAGAGGCGATCGCTCTGCCACAAGATCAGGTCGTGAAAAAGCTCCAAGAAGTACCTGTATTCACGCTTACCAATCCTAAAGGCGAATTCGTAGTTCTTTCGAGAAACAACGCAAACAACGCATCCAAGCCTGTATCACAAGTGGGATTTTTCATTAGCAAGCAAGATGCTCAAAAATTCCTTGACAATCGCCTCAAAAAAGAAAATCCCCAGTTAGCAAGCACTCTACAGGTTAGACCTTTGTCCTTGGCAGACTACTATAAAATAGTCCAAGAAAGCAAAAAGAAATCAGATTCTGTGATTTATACTTTAGTGCCGACGCAACAGCAAGTAGCTTCGGCAACAAGTATGCTCAATCAAAATGGTAAAAAGGGAGAGCAATTCAATGGTATTCCCCTATTTGTACCTAAATTTAAGAAAGATAATAGCTATCTGACTATTCCCCTTGCTAAAGGTAATGAGCGATACATCCCTTTCTTTTTTGAGAAAGAACAAGCAATGGCTCTGTTAGAAGAATTCAAAAAAGCCGTGCCAAAGGAAGGAGCCAATACTGAAATTCAGGTGGTGGATTTGTACGGTGTTATGGAAGCTCTCAATAGCAGCAGCGATCCTAGTATCAATAAAATTGTTCTGTATCCATCACGGGAGTCGATCAACTTTATTCGTTCCCTTGCGCCAAATCAATCACCCGCTGCCAAGCCAGCTGCTGCCCCCGCTCCGAAAAAATAACGGATATGCGTTCCAAGGTTGAGCTATGGGGGAGAAACATCTGATAGTCTCTGGTTTACAACTTTGGCAGTGGCGGAATGCAGCTCTCAAAGCAGCGATCGCCACTGATATCCCAGCAATGGAGGTAGATTGGTTGCTCCTGGAAGTTGCTGGATTAGACCGTTTGGCACTGCGTTTAGAGTCTTTTAAAAACTGGCCGCAAATTCAACTGCAATTACCGCTAGAAGAGTTAGAACAGTTGTGGCAGAGGCGATTAAATGACCGCTTACCAGTGCAGTATATTGCGGGAGCTACAACTTGGCGTCAGTTTAAAATTGCGGTGTCGAGTGCGGTTTTGATTCCTAGGCCAGAGACAGAGTGTTTAATCGATTTAGCTGAAGCATCTACTAGCAATACTTCAGGACACTGGGCGGATTTAGGGACTGGGAGTGGTGCGATCGCCATCGGATTAGCAGATGTATTGCCAAAAGCAACAATTCATGCAGTTGATTACAGTTTAGAGGCTCTGGCGATCGCTCGATCCAACGCTGATAATTTGGGTCTTGCTGACCGAATTCAATTTTATCAAGGTTCCTGGTGGGAGCCACTGGCATTCTTAAAAGGTCAGTTCAGTGGTATGGTGTCGAACCCCCCTTACATTCCCACCAGCACCTTACCTACTTTGCAACCAGAAGTAGTAAAACATGAACCACATCTAGCTTTGGATGGTGGCGCTGATGGCTTAGATTGCATTCGTGATTTGATCGAAGTCTCCCCTAGTTATTTGCAATCGGGTGGCGTCTGGCTAATTGAGATGATGGCTGGACAAGCGGATGCAGTGCGAGAACTTTTACAAAATCAAGGTAGCTATTGTAAGATTCAAATTCACGCTGATTTAGCTGGAATTGAACGTTTTGCCCTAGCCTACAAAAGTTAGGAGTGATGAGTGATGAGTTCTGAAATTCCTCACTCCTAACTTCTAACTCCTAACCTTGTAAATATGACCCAAGTTTCTCTAATAAATCTAATAGCTGGCGCACGTGCTGGTCTTTTGGTAAGCTTTCCCACCGATACTGTTCCGGCACTTGCAGCGATACCAGAGAAAGCAGCATTAATTTTTGCGGCTAAACAACGCAGTCAAGACAAACCTTTGATTTTGATGGCGGCTAGTGCTGGAGATTTATGGCCGTATGTCAAAGGTAGTGAGAATGAATATAAAGTTTGGCAAGAATTAGCAGATAAATATTGGCCAGGAGGCCTGACATTAGTTTTGCCAGCGAGTAAACGCTTACCAAAAGTTATGAATCCCATCGATCCAACAACAATTGGGATTCGAGTACCAAACAGTGCGATCGCTCAAACTATTTTGGTGCAAACAGGCCCTCTTGCCACCACTAGCGCCAATTTTTCTGGTCAGCCGCCTTTGCAAACAATGACAGAAATTGAGGCTCAGTTTCCCCAGGTTTTGACTTTAGCAACGACAGAAAACCAGGGTGAAATGCAGGGGATAGGTGTACCTTCCACCGTTGCTAAATGGACAGGGAGAAATTGGCAAATTTTGCGACAAGGTGCGATCGAGTTAGAGATTTCGAGTGATAACCAAGTATAGGTAGCTATAATGTTGTTTTCGTGGTGTTAACAACAGAGAAATCTGAAACTTTAGTTTGCGCTGTTGTACTTAATTAGCAAATTAATAATTGCCAGATATGAATTGGAGCAACTGGATATATCTAGGAGCAGGAATAGCACTAGGTATGGTTTTCCGTCAGTTATTTGGGCGATCGTCAAATGTTTCATCTAGCTCATCCCCAGTAGCGCCATTAGCTCAACAGGATATGTCACTAATATCACAACAGCTACAGCAAACGCAGCTGGCATACCTGATGGCAAGGGAGATGAGCCAGTTTAAAGCTGGTTTTTTGGCGCGAACTACCCATGAATTGCGATCGCCTTTTAATGGTTTGATTGGCTTACATCAATTAATTTTGTCAGATTTGTGTGAAAATCCAGCTGAAGAGCGAGAATTTATTGCCCAAGCTCACGAGCGAACGCTGAAGCTTTTGAAGCTAATGGATGAAATTCTTAATGTTGCTAGAGCTGAACACGGCACCAACAAATTAGATATTCAGCCCAGACCCTTAGCCCAAATTTTAGATGAGGTTCACGACTTAACTTATATGCTGGCGGCAAATCGCAATTTTCCCTTAAAATTCTTACCCACCGACTCAGAAATTTATGTTTTGACAGATTATCTCTGCCTCCGCCAAGTATTGATAAGTTTAATAGACATTGCCATTACTCAAATGGAGGAAGGCAGCATTTGTATTTCCACTAGCACCCTACCTACAAATAATTTTGTAAACATTTGGCTAGATTTACCAACCCATGCTATACCATCGAGCGAACCGATTGATTTGCTCAAATTTGAAGATCGGTTGACCCCGATTGACCAAAAGAACGCTGTTCTCTCCCCAGGAATGAGGCTATTAATCAATCAGACCCTGCTGGAAGTTATGGGAGGAAAGTTAGAAATCCTGCCCTCGACCATTGTGAAGGAACCACTTCAACAGCTTACCAGACTACAAATCTCTATCCCCCTCGTGATTCCTGAAACTGAACTTCTGTAGCAGAAACGAAAGCACGATTAGCTTGATTGTCTAACACCATCGTAGTGGTACTGTTGGTATGAAAACCAATCTTTTCGTAGAAACCCTGCTGGTGAGTAGTCATCAGGTAAACACGCTCAACCGAGTTCATGCGGGGATGCCTCAAAACGGTTTCGACCAAATTGCTTCCCAACCCACTATTTTGATACTCTGGATGAATCACAACATCCCAAATTGTGGCGCGATAGATGCCATCAGATGTTGCTCTTGCAAAGCCAATGAGTTGATCGCTATTCCAGACGGAAATCACTGGCTCACTATTGGCAATGGCTATACCTAAGTCTTCAATACTGCGTCCCTTTGCCCAGAAAGCGGAAACGTTTAACAGTTCTTGGAGTTGGTAAAGGTCAATTTCAGACTTGCGATCGCTAAATTTAATCTGAAGATCGTTCATGTATGGCATCACTTTTGGCAGTATATTTGCTATTTCTAAGTCAGATTTTGCTAGAAATTGCTGAATACGTATATCTATATGCAACGATTTGAAGATTTAATGACAAATCCACTTCCATAGAGGATGAGTTGGTCCTTGTTGACGTATTCGAAAAACTTGTTTTTCTAAACGTTGTTTTTCTTCCTGTGGGAGTCCGAGTAAGATATTCCGACTTTGCCAAACTAGAACAGCAGCTGTCATCCCGATACAAAAGGCTAAACCAAAGGTAGACAGTGGATTGTAGAAAAGCCCATATCGCACTGCCACCCAGGTAAAATATTGCTGCCACAGAGAAATTTCTGCACGTAGACCCCACAAGGAAGCAGGCGCAATGGTGAGCCATAAACAGCTCACAAACAGCCACCTACCATATATTGTCAACTTATGTAATCTTTCTACTTGTTGAGTAAAAGATGGGTCAGTTGTCATTTGTCATTTGTCCTTTGTCATTTGCTAAAGACTAATGCCCAATGCCCAATACTCAATGACTAATTACCAGCAGATGTATCAATCGATTCATCAGTGACTACCACACTTGTTTGACCGTTGCGCTCTCGCCACAAAGTTAGAAGAGTACTGGCAATGAAAATACTTGAATAAGCCCCAGCTATAAAGCCAATAATTAAAGCTAAGGCAAAGTTTTTCAGTGTCTCGCCACCAAACAGCAAGATAGCGAACAATGATAGCATCGTGGTAAAAGTCGTGTTGATAGACCTTGCTAGGGTTTGGTTTACAGCATCATCCACAATGTCAGCGATCGCTCGATCGGGATTAATTTTCAGGGTTTCCCGAATGCGATCGTAAATGACCACCGTATCGTTGACTGAAAAACCTGTAATTGTCAGTAAAGCAACGATGAACAGGCTATCTACTTCAGTACCCAGTACTAAACCCAAAATCGAAAAAATCCCTGCCGTGATTAAGACATCATGTAATAGCGCAACGATCGCAAACACTGCGTAATCAAATTGAAACCGGAAGCTCAAGTAGATTATGATGCCTGCAAAGGAAACTATTAAAGCTATTACCCCAGACCTAAACAGTTCTGCTCCCAGAGTAGGGCCAACGGTGTCAAATTGATTTTTTTGCTGGTCAAAAGTACCGACTTTTTCACTTAAGGCATTTTGTAAATTAGTACGCTGTTCGCGATCCAAGTTTTTTGTGCGAATTGATATACCATTTTGTCCACCTGTGTCTCTGTCGGTGACAATTTGGATGCTGCTGTCGCCCAGTCCCTGTTCTTTGGCTACTTCTCGGACGACATTGATATCAATTGGTTGCTCGCAATTAGCTGGTTTGGTACAATCTCGTTCAAACTGTAATCGTGTACCACCGACAAAATCTAAACTGGGACGTAGGGGTGCTTTGATGGTCGGGTTTTGCCACGAAATCACCATTGAAATGATACCAGCGAGGATGAAGGCACTAGAAATAGCCCACCAAAGCGATCGCGATTTGTTAATACTCAGTTTCATTAAGCCACCTCTGCCTTGTTCGATGTTGGCAGGTTCGGAGAAAAAAGTTCTGGTTTTTTGAGTGCGGGAATTGTAATTGCTAAAAACATGAAAGTGCGACTACAGGTAACTGCCGTAAACATACTCACCATTACACCTAAAGCTAAAGTTAGGGCGAAGCCTTTTACCAAACCAGCTCCGAGCCAGAATAGTGCAGCACAGGCAATGACTGTAGTCACGTTGCCATCTAAAATACTGGAAAAGGCGCGGTAAAAACCAGATTCTACAGAACGATAAAGGGATTTGCCTGCTTGCAATTCTTCCCGCGTCCGCTCGAAAATTAGCACATTCGCATCTACTGCCATCCCAATACTGAGGATGAAACCAGCAATTCCAGGTAGGGTGAGGGTGACACCCAATAAAGCAAAGCTAGCCCAGGTCAACAGAGCGTAGATTAATAATGCTACATCGGCAATCAATCCTGGTAGTCTATAGTACACCACCATAAATATTAATACTAAAGTCAGACCACCGATACCAGCGTAGATACTGCTAGTGATGCTGTCTTTACCCAAGGTTGCTCCAACAGTACGGATTTCTGCAATTTCTACTGGTACGGGTAATGCACCACCGCGTAACTGCACGCCTAAGTCATTGGCTTGTTGGGCGGTAAACCGTCCTGTAATTACGGCAGAACCACCAGTAATGCCAGTGGCAGCAAATTCTATACCCACGGTGGGAGCGCTGATCAGTTCATTATCCAGAAAAACACCAATGCTACGCCCAGTACCAGCGAGATTTTTCGTCAAATTGGCAAACAGTTCGCCACCCTTTTGGTCGAAGCGAATGGCAACATTCCAGTTGTTACCTTGAGTGGGTTCACCATAGGCATCCTTGAGGTATTTGCCAATTAGCGGTGGATCGGTGCTTTCAAACAATTCTGCGATCGCTTGATTATTTTTTTGTAAGTCTTCTTGATTCTTGACAATTGCCGCTTTGTCGGTACTCTTTCTTAATTCTTCTTGCTTAAATTTCAATTCTGCTCTTGATGCTTGAAAAGCAAGCAGTTGAGTTTCTGTATTCGCCTTTTGGGTACGAAATTCTAACTGTGCTGTACCTCCTAACACCCGTTCAGCTTGTTCTGGATCGTTGACTCCTGGTAGTTGCACCAGTATTTTATCTGTGCCGACTGTTTGGATTACTGGCTCAGAAACACCCAAACCATTAATCCGTCCTTCGACAACTTTCTTTACACCTTCCAATTCTCGTTCGGTGATTTTGGGAATATCCGCTGATGGTTTCACCTGAATTGTGAGCTGTGAACCTCCGCGCAAGTCCAGCCCTAGAGGTATCGGAATTGTGGCAATCACCGTAATAGCGGCGATTATCAGGACTAAAATCAAAATTAATAGCGATCGCTGTCTTTGCATACCATAACTCGCAACTGACAAACGCTATAATAGCGTTCTTTTGAGGAGTTATGAGTTGGGAGTTTGGGGATGGGGCATTGGGCATTGTTATTCTTTTCTTGCCCTTCTGCCCCTCTGCCCCTCTGCCTCCTCAGTCTTTAGTCCCTAAACTCGCAAAGCCACCATTTTTTCCACAGCTTCTACGATTTGCTCTGGTTGGATGATTGTTAGTCGTTCCAGATTGCCGTTGTAAGGTGTGGGAATATCTTGGGAAGAAAGCCGCAGTACTGGCGCATCCAATTCATCGAATAAGCGATCGTTTATTGAGGCGATGACTTCTGCTCCAATACCGGCAGTTCGCATCGATTCTTCCACAACAATGGCTTTATGGGTTTTACGTATTGATGCACCAATGGTATCAAAATCTAATGGTTTGAGGGATATTAAATCGATAACTTCTGGATCGTATCCTTGTTTTTCAAGAGTTTTTACGGCTTGCAGCACATGATGGCGCATCCGAGAGTAAGTGATAATTGTTACATCTTTCCCTTCACGCACAATTTCTGCTTTATCTAGTGGTAGTAAATATTCTTCTTCTGGTAAATCTTCTTTCAAGTTGTAAAGTAAAACGTGTTCAAAGAACAACACTGGATTATCATCGCGGATAGCGGATTTCAGCAGTCCTTTGGCGTTTCTTGGCGTGGAGCAGGCAACAATTTTTAATCCTGGCACAGCTTGGAAGTAAGTTTCTAGGCGCTGGGAATGTTCTGCACCTAGCTGCCGTCCTACACCTCCAGGGCCGCGAATTACCATCGGAATTTTAAAATTACCGCCAGAAGTATAGCGGAGCATCCCAGCGTTGTTGGATATTTGGTTGAAGGCGAGCAGTAAAAAGCCCATGTTCATGCCTTCAATAATCGGACGCAACCCAGTCATTGCGGCTCCCACAGCCATCCCAGTAAAGCTATTTTCAGCGATGGGGGTGTCTAGAATGCGGAGTTCGCCATATTTTTGGTACAGGTCTTTGGTAACTTTATAGGAACCGCCGTAATGCCCTACATCTTCACCGAGAACGAATACGCTGGAATCACGCGCCATTTCTTCATCAATGGCTTCCCGTAAGGCGTTGAAGAATAGTGTTTCTGCCATTTAGACCTTTTAGTACGATTATGGTTTTAGAATTTTATCGTGCTGCTGTCACAAATACAGTGAGCGATCGCACTAGTTAGAGTTTAGGTTTTTTAAATAAACGGCCCCTAGCATAGAGCGAGTGATTGCCATAACTATATCAAAGCTATTTAACTTCGATTTTAGATGTTTTATGAGCGATCGCCTCTGACTCTGGCAAACGAGAAATATCCTCTATAGATTATGTACTACGATCTTGACAATTTACGAAAAGTGTGCATTTAAAACTCCAATAATCAACCATTTCGTAGGACAGGCAAGATGCGTGTCCTACAAAATTCAAATCACCAAGGATTAATTACCAGCAGCCAACTTATCCAAGAAATCGATTTTTACAGCCAGATTGGTTATATCCTGATTGGTTTCTAAGTTCTTAATTTCAGCATTATTCAGGGCAACAATATAGGGTTGTTCACCAACCCAGGCAATAAGAGGCCCGCCAGAAGAACCACCTGCGGTAGCGCAATTATGCAAAAGTACCCCTGACTCCTCCCCAACAATGCTACACCCAGTTTCAAAGCTTGCAGTCCATCCTGTACCAGCAGTCAGGTCTTCATAGCCTTTTTTCTTGGGATTGGGAAAATCGCCAGAGTAGCCAACAAAAGATAACGTTTTCGGGTTATTAATGAGGGTCGAAGAACGCAAAGATTTCCAGCCTAAATGACCATACTTCCGACCGAGAGGCTGATTAATTTTGAGAAGTGCCCAGTCGTTTATCTGATTTGTGAGTTTGTCACCAGTAAAATCTGTACCGTAAACAACTTGCTCTACTAAAACAACGTCTGTTTTATCCTGCACAACACCATTAATTACATTTGGCATAAACAGAATTTTTTGACTTAATTTATGGGTATCAGGATCAATAACGCAATGGGCATTTGTCAAAACTATATCATCATCAATTAAAGTTCCTGTGCAATGATAGCTTTTGGCATCAGTTGTTGTGCCCTGGACTCGACCAATACTTGACCAAGGATATTTTCTGCTAGTCATGGGGATACGATAATCTTTACCAGTAGGTATTCCCCGGTTGGCTTCATCTGCTTTTTTCGACTGATTGAGGTCAGAAGGTTTAAAAGGCTTTCCATTCGCGGGTAGTTTGAATTCAGATGCTTCTTGAAATTTACTGAATTTTGGTGGTTTACTTTGTTGAGTTTCTGTCTGTGCTTGTGCATGAACTGATACCCAAGCACCCAAAGTTATCGCACCAATAATTCCAGCAAAAAATTGCTTGTAGATATGCTTGTTAGTCATTGATATAATTCCTTAGTTAATTAATATTTGCAAATTCATCATTAATTCCGAATGGCGTTAGCGTAGTGGTAGGTCGTTCGCTTTTAGCGTCTCGTAGAGAGCGTCATTGCGAATTATTTTGCCATTCGCCTTGCACAGTAAAAGCAGCCCAAAAATAAGGATCTTTCCACTCTTTCTGTTGCCACAAATATAGTTGTGCTGCTCTTAGAGCCGCAGTTGGTGATTTACCTTGCTGCAACATTTGACGATAAAATTCGCTCATTAATTCCTTCGTTCCGTCATCGTTTACACTCCATAAAGACACCACAACTCGTTGTGAACCTGCATACATCAATCCTCTTGTTAATCCCACCAAGCCTTCTCCCTGAACTTGCTTACCGCGTCCGGTGTTACAGGCACTTAACACTACTAAATCAGCAGGTAAATCAAGATTGAAGATATCGTTTAGTCGCAGATAACCTCTTATGGGTTTACCTTGTTTATCTATCAACGAAAGTACGATTCCTGATAACTCTGGATTGATGTTATCAGCAAAGCCGTGAGTAGCAAAATGAATGATGCGGTATTGACTCAGTTGTGGGTTAGTTACCCAGTTGTAGTTAGCATCAAAATCAAGAGCTTGCAGGCTATCTTTTGGCGATACGAGTTTGAGAATTGCCTCTGCTTCCAGGCGAGTACCATCAAGTGGGGCCCAACCATCGCGGTTGAGATTTTTGGCAGCCCTTGCTAGGGCAGAACGTTGTTCGTCGAATTCGGGAGTTGAGGAATCATCATTTAGTTTGCCTGTTACAAGGCAATTATCTTTATGAGTTACACGACAATCATCAGCACTAAATACGGGATTAGCAAGGATGGCTAGGGCTTTGGGTGCTGCTTTGCGTCCTTTGGTTTCTTGTCTGAGGATAGCTATGGTTGAAGCAGAAGGGAGATTAACAATTTCATGGTTGACTAGCAGGGGTTGGTAAGATTCTTGAGAGGTTAAGTCAGTTAATGCCGCAAAGGGAATATTTTCCAAAGCACCATCAGCCACAATTACTAAACGTTTTTTTCCTAACTTGTTAGCGACAGGGGCGAAGATAATTTGACTAAGTTGTTTTGCTGCTTTGAGGTTTTGATAAAAAGCTCTATCTAACAGAGATTGACGAAAATCATTTGTAGCATTCTCTATCTTTTCCTGTCCGGGTAGTTCATAAGTATCAAGAGAATTCGGAGTGACAACCCAAAGATAGCTATGTTTTTTACCCAAGGAATATTGCAATAGCAGGGTGTCTGAATCTAGTTGTTGCTGAATTTGAGTTAATTTCAGAGGGTTAGGATATTTCAGTGCTGCATATTTGGGACTACTTGTACGGATTTTGGTTTGCAGTTCTTCGTATTGGTTAAGGAGGTCGGCAATTTCTTTTTCGAGGTTTTGTATTGCGGTTGTGGGTGCTGTTTTATTCAGTAACTCTTGACGCAGTTTATCTCTAGCATCAAGTTGCTGCTGCAAGTTTTGTTCTTCTGCTAGTAGTTGCGGGTCAACGCCTTTACGGATTTTGGCATTGGCTTCTGTTAATAGTTCTAAAAGAACCCTGGCACGCGATCGCTCACTGATGTGCAGTGCTTCAGCAGCGTATCCTTTAGATGGGTCTTTTTTGTGCAGTTCCATCAGCACGTCGGTGTAGAACTTGTAGTAGTCTTGGACAGAAGCAAAGTAAGAAGCGCGTAGTTCTTTGTTAGCTATTTTGGTACGTAAATCTTCAATGATTTTGATTGCTGCTTGAATATGTGTTTGGGCTTGCTGTAAATTACCACTACTGCGTTCTAGGAAAGCCATGTTAAAGAGGGTATTGGCTTCACCTCCCCTGTCCCCCACTGCACGGAGTATGGGTAAAGCTTGGTTGTAGTATTTGAGCGCTTCTTGCTTTTCTCCTAATGAGTCGTAGACACTGCCAATATTGTTGAGGGTGTTGGCTTCCCCTCCCCTGTCCCCCACTGCACGGAGTATGGGTAAGGCTTGGTTGTAGTATTTGAGCGCTTCTTGCTTTTCTCCTAATGAGTTGTAGACACTGCCAATATTAGAGAGGGTGTTGGCTTCCCCTCCCCTGTCCCCCACTGCATGGAATATGGGTAAAGCTTGGTTGTAGTATTTGAGTGCTTCTTGCTTTTTTCCTAATGAGTCGTAGACTAAACCAATATTGTTGAGAGTGATGGCTTCCCCTCCCCTATCCCCCACTGCACGGCGTATGGGTAAAGCTTGGTTGTAGTATTTGAGTGCTTCTTGCTTTTCTCCTAAATCGGAGTAGACACTGCCAATACTGTTGAGGGTGGCGGCTTCCCCTTCCTTGTACCCCACTGCACGGTGTATGGGTAAGGCTTGGTTGTAGTATTTGAGTGCTTCTTGCTTTTCTCCTAATGAATCGTAGACTCTGCCAATATTAGAGAGGGTAGTGGCTTCCGCTCTTCTGTCCCCCACTGCACGGAATATGGGTAAAGCTTGGTTGTAGTATTTGAGCGCTTCTTGCTTTTCTCCTAAATCATCGTAGACTTTGCCAATATTGTTGAGGGTGGTGGCTTCCCCTCCTCTGTCCCCCACTGCACGGCGTATGGGTAAAGCTTGGTTGTAGTATTTGAGCGCTTCTTGCTTTTCTCCTAAATCGGAGTAGACTCTGCCAATGGCAAGGAAAGTGAGTGCTTGCCCAGGTTTATCATCAACTTGTTGCCAAAGCTTCAGCGCTTCTTGCCATTTGTCAATCGCTTGTCGCAGTGATTCTGCTGTTCCTTGTTTATAAAGCTGCATCCCCTCTTCAAAAACCCGTTCCGCAGCAGCGTAAGTGGCATTTTGTTAAGTAGTTTCTGGCTGCTGTGCTATCTGCAACCCTCGGTTTCTCGGTGTCGCCCCCACTGCATCAGCAAGCATTACCGCACTCAGCAACAAAGTTAAACTGTAACGGGTAAATTTTTTTAACAAGCACCAAAAAACCCACTGAGACTTTACACTCCCCATCATTGTTTACCCTTAATCTGTGATTATTAGCAACCCAATTCCTGGCGAACCCAATCCCTGACGTTAGTAAACTATTTAATTGTCATCAGGGATATTGCGGAAACTTTAAGTTGATTTTATGGGTGCGGTCAAAGTTTACAGCTTTGGTTTCTGTTTTTGCAACAAACTCCCTCGCTAAACTCTGATTTTCTCGCTTTCGCGCTTCCTCCCAGGAGATAAGGCAATACGGTTCAGTTAAGGTTTTTTGATGAAAATTCTAGATCGCTAAAGATGCGATAAATCACTGTCAATACGAAAGACTATTGTCTTGACGGCGATTCATCGCGTCTCTTGCCTTAACCGAACAGTATTGGGAGATAAGGAAGGAGAAAAAGGTCTACCTATAATTGCCTAAGTACAAGCGATTCTTTATTTACACCCCAGCCAAATGCCACAAATAAAAGGATAAAATTGAATCAGACTCAAATATAAAAATTATGAAAACAGCTATTATTGCCAAAGTAACGGCTGATGGAAAGCTAGAAAATCCTCCAGAAGTATTAGCACAGTTTCAGCCCTCTACTGAGTATGAAGTCTCGGTTACAGAAGATCAGATAGTTTTCAAAAAAACTTATCAACGATTAACACTAAAAGAATTAAGGTAGAGAGCGTTAGATGCTGGTTCAGATCCAAATCAACCAACGCTTGAAGAAATTAGTCAAATAGTCAAACAAGTTAGACAAGAAATTTGGGCTAATTTAGGTATTCATTAATAATGTAATAAATGAGTAAACTTATGCAGACAGATCCAATTATCAGAGTCACTGATGAAAAGCAAATAAATCTCCCAGTAGAAATTGAATCTCAACTGATACCTGGTGATGAATACAGAGTAATTCTAAAGGAAAATTGTATTGTTTTAGAAAAAATTACTCAGCAAAATGTAGATTTAGATGATTTTTTACAAAGTCTTGAACAATTAGAACCCGATCCTAATCAACCAACTCTGGAAGAAATTAGTGAACTTGTCAAGGATGTCAGACAGGAGTTATGGTCTAATCCATGAGAGTTATCCTTGATGTAAATGTTTGGATTTCAGCTTTATTGTAGGGAGGTGTTCCTGGTAAAACCTTGCGTTTAGCAAGAAATCAACAAATTAATATATTTGCTTCTGAATTTTTATTATTAGAACTAGAAATAACTTTAAAACATGATAAATTTCAACTACGACTACAACAAAGAGGTTATACGGTTGAAAATTTGATTTCTGTAGTCAAGGGTTTATCAAATGATTGTCCAACAATCTCTGTAGATGCTTCTCAATTACGCGACCCAAAAGATAATTTAGTTTTGGCTGCGGCTGTTGCGGCAAATGGTGAAGCAATTGTTACTGGAGATTTAGATTTATTGGTGTTGATAGAATTCAACGGAATTCCAATTTTAACTCCGCAAGATTTTTTAAGTCGTTATTTCTTAGATTAAGTTTTAGCATTAGCCTAGAAGTACAGTTCTCAAAGAAGCGACACACCTGTTGATGATACCGATCTCTGGCGCTGTAGTACGCAAACAAAAAGCCGCTATCTGGGAGTATAAGCAGATAATAGGTTATGAATGCCGCTTGTTGAGATATTGAGCGATCGCTTTTTTACGGTTTGAGCGTTCCGATAAATCCGTTGGTGCATCTTGCAGCAGATGTTCAGGGTGTCCACCCCGCCTCTCTACCAAAGTTTTACCGCTTGTAAGGTTAGCCAGCGTTCAGCAATCATCCTATTTCTCCGTGTCCTCTGCGCCTCTGTGGTAGCCTGTGGCAAGCCGCTTCGCGTCTACGTTATTCCCTAACTCTTGCGTAAGTCCTAAAATAATCTCACGCCCAAACACCAAAACACAACTCTGCGTTTTCGCGCCTCTGCGTGAGATTTCCCACTAAATTAGTATTCAATATACCTAGCCTACTTTAACCATCGCGCCGCATCTTTGGCATGGTAAGTCAAAATCAAATCTGCACCAGCGCGTTTAAACCCAGTTAAAGTTTCCATAACCACCCGCTCTTCATCAATCCAACCATTGAGAGCCGCAGCTTTCACCATCGCATACTCACCAGAAACATTGTAAGCCGCAACTGGTAAGTTACTTGCTTCCTTGACGCGCCAAATAATATCCATGTATGCCAAGGCTGGCTTAACCATGAGCATATCAGCACCTTCAGCGATATCTAATTCAATCTCTTTAATCGCTTCGCGGGCGTTACCTGGGTCCATTTGGTAAGTTCTTCTGTCCCCAAATTGTGGTGTCGAGTCTGCTGCATCCCGGAATGGGCCATAATAACCCGAAGCATACTTAGCAGCATAAGATAAAATCGGCGTATCTTGAAATCCTGCTTCATCCAAACCCTGACGAATTGCCTGGACAAACCCATCCATCATCCCCGAAGGCGCGATGATATCAGCACCAGCTTTCGCTTGAGAAACTGCCGTTTTCTTCAGCAATTCCAGAGTTGGATCGTTTAAAACTCGTCCTGTTAAATCACCAACTTGCAGATAACCACAATGACCGTGGCTAGTATACTCACACAAACAAGTATCAGCAATTACAATCAAATCTGGCACTGCTGCTTTTACCGCCGTCGCCGCTTTCTGGACGATACCGCAATCATGCCAAGCGCCAGTGGCATCAACATCTTTATCGGCTGGAATACCAAATAGAATAATAGAAGGAATTCCTAAGTCGTAAACTTCTTTTGCTTCTTCAACAATTTTATCTACCGAAAGTTGGTAGACTCCGGGCATCGATTTCACCTCATTAGCGATTCCCTCACCTGGTACAGCAAATAATGGGTAGATTAAATCGCTTGTTGTTAAAACAGTTTCACGAACCATCCGGCGCAGTTGGGGATGTGTACGCAGACGACGGGGGCGATGTGTAGGAAACATAAAATTTTATCAAGAAAAACAACGCAAATAGACACAAAACAAAGCGTCACAAAAGCAGGCTAAAATTTTCCTGCCGTCAGACAGACTACAAACAGTGCTTAACTGTCCTTTGCCCTACTCTTAATCAAGTTGTAGGGCAATTTTGTATTCTACAGCTTGATTGCACCTATCCGACGGACTGGAAAAAAAACAACATTATGAAGCAATTCAAAATTCAAAATGATAAGACTGTCTGTTGTCTGTTGGCAAAATTGTGGGGAATTGAGGGTTGAGATTTAAACGCAAAGTGGCGCAGAGGGAAACGCAGAGGCACGCAGAGAATTCGCTACGAATTAATTAAATTTTGTATTTGGTAGCAAATAACTGACAATTACCAATGCTCTATGCCCAATACCATAAATTTGTGTTAAAAAACTCGGAAAATATAGGGATAACGGAAGGGTATATCAGGATTGCTGAAAACTCCGATGAGCGCCCAAATTGTTAATCCCCAGTGTAATAGATATCCCAGACCAGCTAGTGGCCCCAGCAATAATAGAGGTAATACTAACCAACCGAATAGAAAAAACAGCGCTCCCAGAATTGCACCATAAAACCAGACATTAAAGTGGAAATTGATCGATTCTTTGGCGTTTTCTTTAACAACAGGATCGTCAGATACGAGCAGTATGGCGATAGGTATGCCTACAGATACCAATGTTGTGCTGAAAAAAATAGCTCCATGAGACAAGGCAGATAGAAGCTTTCGCTTGTCTGTGTCGTACATTGCTTTCTCCTATTTAGTCAGATTGTTGGTTATACTACGACCCTATCATGAGCATCGTTGTCTTAAGATTAAAAGACTTACCAGAGTCAAAAAAATTAAGCTAGCTAACAAACAAATACATTTATGTCTACTGAACTTCAGTCTGAACTTATTCAAGCAGTTGAACTTCGCCGCAACTTTGCGATTATATCTCACCCCGATGCTGGTAAAACTACACTAACTGAAAAGCTACTCCTATACGGGGGTGCAATTCACGAAGCTGGGGCGGTTAAGGCGCGACGGGCACAGCGAAAGGCTACTTCTGACTGGATGGCGATGGAACAACAACGGGGTATTTCTATTACTTCCACAGTGTTGCAATTTGAATACCGGAACTGTCAAATCAATTTATTAGACACTCCCGGACACCAAGATTTCAGTGAAGATACTTATCGTACCCTTGCCGCTGCCGATAATGCAGTAATGTTGATTGATGCGGCAAAAGGTTTGGAACCGCAAACCCGCAAATTGTTTGAAGTGTGTAAGTTGCGGGGTATCCCAATTTTTACATTTATCAACAAGCTCGATCGCCCAGGAAGGGAACCTCTGGAACTGTTGGATGAAATTGAGCAAGAATTGGGATTGCAAACCTATGCAGTTAACTGGCCGATTGGTATGGGCGATCGCTTTAAAGGTGTTTTTGACCGACACAAACAACAAATTCACCTGTTTGAACGCAGCGCCCACGGCAGCCGAGAAGCCCGCGATACAATAGTGGAATTAGGCGATCCGAGAATAGAAGAACAGCTAGAACAAAGCCTGTACCACCAACTGAAAAACGATCTAGAACTCTTAGATGGAGTTGGGCCAGAGCTAGATTTACAGTTGATACACGAAGGCAAAATGACGCCTGTGTTCTTTGGTAGCGCCATGACTAACTTCGGGGTCGAGTTATTCCTCAAGTATTTCCTCGACTATGCCCTCAAACCTGGTTCTCATGTCAGCAGTGTTGGCGAAGTTCCCCCTACATACCCAGAGTTTTCGGGGTTTGTCTTCAAACTGCAAGCGAATATGGACCCGAAACACCGCGATCGCGTTGCATTTATCCGGGTTTGCACTGGTAAGTTTGAAAAAGATATGATGGTGAATCACGCTCGCATTGGTAAACTCATCCGTCTATCTCGCCCGCAAAAACTCTTTGCTCAAGAGCGAGAATCGATTGATGTGGCTTATCCTGGCGATGTGATCGGTTTGAATAATCCCGGTGTTTTTGCGATCGGGGATACAATTTACACGGGACAAAAGCTCGAATATGAGGGGATTCCGTATTTCTCGCCGGAACTGTTTGCATCTTTGAGGAATCCCAACCCCTCCAAGTCTAAACAATTCCAAAAAGGCGTTGCGGAATTGCGAGAAGAAGGTGCTGTGCAAATTATGTATTCAACTGATGAAGCCAAGCGCGATCCAATTTTGGCGGCGGTGGGTCAGTTGCAATTCGAGGTAGTGCAATTTCGCTTACAAAATGAGTATGGTGTAGAAACCATATTAGATTTATTGCCCTACAGTGTCGCCCGTTGGGTTGAGGGTGGTTGGGAAGCATTAGAAAAAGTGGGACGAATATTCAATACCACTACAGTTAAAGATAGTATGGGACGACCAGTGTTGCTATTCCGCAATGAATGGAATTGCCAACAGTTATTGGGCGACCATCCAGAGTTAAAATTAAGCGCGATCGCTCCAGTATTTTCTAGTCAACAACCAGTGGACGAATGAAGAAGAATATAGAATTCAGAATCCAGAATTCAGATGAAGACTCAACTGAATTCTGACTCCTGACACCTTTATTCAACCTTTCTCGTTCACTTGACAAACAAAACTTGAGCGCGGTTGATTTCCACGGCATCCGAGGTTCGCGCTTTTGCACAAACGTGGATCATTTAGAAGAGATTGGAGTGCCAGAATTTGTATGCCTTCACATGCCAAGCCGTCTTTGGAGGCTGGTTTAGTTGCCCTCAAGCAGGGAAATTACCAAACAGCGATCGCCCAACTAGAACCTATTGCTAGCAGCCAAAATAATGGGACTGCTAGCTTACAAGCTCAGGTTGGTTTAGTGATGGCTTATGCTCGCACTGGCGAAGTTCCCAAAGCGATCGCTATTTCCCAGAATCTCATTGAGAGTAACAATCCGCAAGTTCAAGAGTGGGCAACACGCGCTCTCGAACACCTGACAAAACGTAAAAAAACCGAGCAAGAATCAAAAAAAGTCGAAACTGGATTTGTTGCTTTTGAGAATTCAACCGCAGATTCAACACCAGATTCAACCCCAGTTACTCCCCCAGAAACTTCTACATTAGAGGAAAAGCCGAGCAACGATCGAGTAATAGAAACCAAAAGCGACGACATCCCGCCGATGGTGCCACTAGCTAGACTCAAAGCTACATTAGCGACACCGCCACCGCCACCGCCACTGGCTGCGCCCCTAAACGGCTTCATGGGTTCCGTTACCCGCACCCAAGCCAAACTATTCGGCGTTATTTATTGGCGACAAGCACAACGAGCCAGAGCATGGCAACCACTACGTAAACCAAAATTAATTCCCTTACGGCTACTGTCCGCAGGCACATTCATCGCCCTGTTTTGGGTAATACGAGAAATCCTCAAGTTATCACTGGGATTCATCAATCAGACTTTAGTCAAACTACCTTATCTGAAGCCAATACAGCTTTTATACCACGATCCTACTCAACTGTTGCTAATCACATTGGTGATTTTAATCGGAGTATCACCTTGGTTGCTGGATCTGCTACTGGCGAATTTGTATAGTCAGCGAGAGTTTCCGAAAGATGTATTGAATACTTATAGCCGCGAGGCTGTTCGGGTGCTACAACGTTGTTCCCAACAGCGGCACTGGCCGTTACCCAAACTGCGGATTTTACCAACGGCTGCACCAATTATTCTGACTTATGGTAGTTTACCACGTAATGCCAGGATTGTTGTGAGTCAAGGGCTATTAGAGCAGTTGGCAGATGATGAAATCGCCGTTATTTACGCTACGCAACTAGGGCATATCGCTCACTGGGATTTTGCTGTAATGTCTTTGTTGCTGTTGGTGACACTACCAACTCATCAGCTATATCAGCAAGTGTCGGAGCTGGGAGACAAAATATCAACAAAAATTTGGCGCTGGCCAGTGACAATTCTGGCGAGTCTAATTTATGGAGTTTGGTGTTTGCTGACTGGAACTGCATTGTGGTTGTCGCGGTTGCGGCTTTATTATAGCGATCGCGTCGCCGCTGAAATTACTGGTAATCCCAATGCCCTGATTCGCGCTTTACTCAAAATCGCCATTGGCATTGCTGCTGATATCCAAAAACAAGAACACACCAGTTGGCAACTAGAAAGCTTAAATCTCCTGACACCAGTCAGCTACCAACAGAGTTTGTCTTTGGGCACTATTGCCAGCAATCTATCTTTTGAATCCTTTTTGAAGTGGGATACTGCCAATCCCTATCGCCGATGGTTTACGATTAATAATAGCCATCCTTTAATGGGCGATCGCATCGAACGCCTCTGCCAAATAGCCCGTCACTGGCATCTCGACACCGAACTACATTTTGCAAGCGAACCATCAAAGGTTAAGCGTCAGTCTTTTCTATTACAAGTCGCTCCCTGGCTGGGAATTCCTCTAGGGGTTCTGTTTGCAGCTTTAGTTTGGCTAACCTGGCAACTAGCATTCACACTCAAGTTTTTAAATCTAAAGTGGATATATGAAGATTGGTCTTTCATTACAGGCTGTCTTCTGATTGGCTTTAGCATCGGTACTGTGATGCGGATTAATTCTTTCTTCCCCGATATTAAACCTGCCACCGTACACACTGACGACAGCTTACCCAACCTGTTAGCTGACCCTTCTGCCTTACCTATTGATAGCGTCAGCGTGCGTCTAGTGGGCAAATTATTAGGTCGTCAAGGTACTAGTAACACCCTAGCGCAAGATTTAATCTTGCAATCCAGCGCGGGTTTGGTGAAATTACACCACATTTCTTGGCTAGGACAGTCAGTCAATCACCAGGATCTAATCGGGCGGCAAATTATTGTCACAGGTTGGTTCCGGCGAGGGGCAACACCTTGGATCGATATCCAAACCCTAGAAACTCAAAGTGGTAAAACCATTCATAGCCCTCACCCCATTTGGTCTACTTTTTTAGCTGTTGCAGCACAAGCTTGGGGCGCATACGTCTTTCTAACTGGTTAGTCAGTCATTAGTCATTGGTCATTAGTCATTGACAAGGGACAAAGGACAAATTGGAATGTAAACAAAAGTTGCAGGTTTTCTTAACAAGTGTTACATTTATTTACACAAACAAAAGCAACCGACATAACTCAGTATCACCGCTTAGTTATGGATTTGGGTGCTTTTTCCCCGCTCTATACCTTTTTATCCTCCCAACACAGCAGCAAATTAACCAGCCAGTGGCTGGTTTTTGTTTCAAAATATGCTCACTTGCATAAAAAAATGTGTTTTATGTTACGATGCAGTAATACTAATGCCGAAAAGTTATGCGCTAAACTAGCTACGTAGAAAATACCGTGGTAATGTAAGGAATGGTATTTGATTCTGCGAAAAAGGGCATAGAAGAAAGCGTGTACTTTAGCAGGCAATAGGCTATTAAATTTACAATTCTTAGAATTAAGGTGTTATTAGCTCACTTATAGTGTGAGCCTTTGGATTAAACAAGCTTGATCCCGACGAAAAACTGTATTGTTGTATAGGTTGACAGTTTCGAGCAAAAAAATTGGTTTATGGCAGTCTTGGTCAATAGCATTTATTTAAAAGTCAAAGCTAAGTGATTGTTTTCTTGCCTTGCCATGTTCATTCAACTCTGGAGGTATAGTTCATGTCCGTTCGCCTATATATAGGTAATTTGCCTAAAGATGAAATAGATCGTCAAGATCTGCAAGCCGTTTTTGCAGCAGAAGGTGATGCTGTAACTACTAAATTAATTAAAGACCGCAAAACTGGCAAATGCCGTGGTTTCGGTTTTCTTACAGTCAACAATGACGAACAAGCTGACGAAATTATTGAAAAGTATAATGGTCAGATGTTCAAAGATACTCCCATTAAGCTAGAGAAGGCATTACCTCGGACAAAGGGTGAAGAGGGCGACGAGCAAGCTCCTAAACCAGTTACTCTTGCTAGTGCTAGTAATAGTACCCCGACTCCTAGCCCGAACAGAGAAGGTAGCCGTCGTGAGAAAAGCTCTAAGAAGCCTCGTCGTGGCGGCGGTGGCGGAGGTTCTCGCGAAAGCAGCACTACAACTACCGATTCAGACGCTATTCGTCCAGATCCTCGTTGGGCTTCGGAATTAGAAAAGCTGAAGCAGATGCTAGCTGCACAAACTACGAATTAATCCACAAGAGAGAGAAATTAAAAATTAAAAATCAGAATTTTTTTTTGATTTTTAATTTTTAATTGTTGATAATTATCTAGCTGCTTAGTTTAATGAACTTGCAGCTAATTTTGTAAATGCGTAGGTGCAGCAATTTGTAAGTATCACATCACCACTAATCACACTAAGGCGTACCTGAGAGTTAGCAGCTAGGAGCGTGCAAACCGCCCAAGCTTCACAAAATTTATCTGGATTTCAATCAAATCAAACTACACATAAATTTCATTAATTCATCATACTTGCGTAAGAGAAAAGTATATATTGATGCAACTATAGTTTCTATAGACTTATTGTTAAAGCTTGCTTATAAAAAAATCAAATTAGGTTTTGGTGATTACACACATTAAAAAACCCGATCTTTCCCAATGCGATCGCAACAATTATCTGGATTTGATAAATTATAGTCAGTAATGGCAAGCTTGATAATGCCAAGTGAACCGGAGGCGCGATTGCTCTAAAGATAATCTACACTCAAGGAGATACCGATCGTTTTCAGCTTCTGTTATGTCCTCAACTCTAGATTCTTTGCCACCTGCGCTCGCTAAAATTGTCCAGCGCTTTCAACGCGCTTCCGAACCGAAGCGACGCTACGAACAGCTAATCTGGTATGCTCAGAAGCTCAATGAGTTCCCAGAAGCTGATAAATTACCCGAAAATAAAGTTCCTGGTTGCGTGTCTCAAGTTTATATCACCGCAGCCTTGGATGACGGTAAGGTTGTATTTGAAGGCGATTCCGATTCTCAGTTAACCAAAGGTTTAGTAGGGCTTCTGGTTGAAGGATTACATGGACTAACACCAACTGAGATTGTCCAGCTTACTCCAGATTTTATTCAAGAAACAGGTTTAAATGTTAGCCTGACACCTTCCCGTGCGAATGGATTTTACAACATTTTCAAAACCATGCAAAAAAAAGCATTGGAATGTAAGTTAGATTTGCCTAGCTAAACTTGGTCATTGGTCATTGGTCATTGGTCATTAGCAAAGGACAAATGATAACTGACAAATAAGGTACAACTACCAAAATTTAGTCTCATGTCAACCAATGTATTATCTACCCCTGCTGCTATTGGCTTTGGTGGAGTAGTTCAAGAATATATCTGGAATTGGGAAAATCAGCAATTGCGCGTTGTTTATGAAACCCTCGGTAAAGGTTCACCGCTATTGCTGTTACCATCTTTCAGCAGTGTTTCGACGCGTTTGGAAATGGGCGAACTTGCCAGGTTACTAGCTCCCAATTTTCAAGTTTTAGCAATAGACTGGCCTGGATTTGGTGAATCTTCTCGCCCTAGTTTGAATTATCGACCGGAAATTTATCAGCAATTTCTGGAAGATTTTGTCAAAGCTGTTTTTAATACTCCCATTACTGTGGTGGCGGCTGGTCATGCTGCTAGTTACGTTTTACAATTAGCTGTCAAACAACCTACTGCTTTCTCACGAATTTTGTTGTTAGCTCCTACTTGGCGTGGGCCTTTGCCGACAATGGGTGCAAGTCAGCAAATAGCTGGCTTTGTGAAAGAATTGGTGCGATCGCCTATACTTGGTCAAGCTCTCTACAAACTCAACACTACCCCATCTTTCTTAAGTTTCATGTATCGCCGTCATGTATTTACTGACGCGGCTAAAATTACACCCAGTTTCATCGAGAAGAAGTGGCACACAACTCAACAACCAGGGGCGCGATTTGCATCTGCTGCCTTTGTAACTGGTAATCTCGATGCTGTACACGATCAATCTGATTTTCTGGAACTTGTGCAGTCTTTAAACGTACCGCTCATGGTAGTAATTGGAGAATCTAGCCCTCCCAAATCACGAGAAGAAATGAACGCTTTGGTAGCCTTACCAGGAGTGAGAAGCGTTGTTATCCCTGGTTCTTTGGGACTACATGAAGAATACCCAGCAGTTGTTTTAGAAGCAGTTCGAGATTTTTTGTTCTCCTCAAAAAATTAAAACCTCGCACCAAGACGCAAAGAATCGTTTTGCACCTTGGTGCGAGATTAAGATTAGTTCAAGCTACTGCGAGTAAGTTTTTGCAAGCGAGAAAGAGAAAGCGCTAGTAGACCGACTATACATACCAAGACCAAGAACAGTTGATGACTCAGGCACTGCCTTGACTTCAAAATCAAAATTGAAAGTGCCAGACTCTCCAATCCTGCGTATGTCCCTGTAGAGAGAACCTCCAAACCATCTCAGCCAATGTAAAACCCAGTTTCTTTTGAATGATTATGAGTATCATCTGCTTGTGCTGGCGCTAAAGCGGTAGATAAAACCAGTGGTGCAACGACTAAAAAGCTGATTGCAATAGACGCAGATGCTTGCCCTGTTTGAGTTACTTGCTTTTTTAAGCAGCTAGCATTTCTTGAAACCACTACGCTTTTCCATCAAAGTATAATTTTTATGCAATAATGATTATCATTATTGTAAAATAGTTGTCAAGGTATTAACCTGCGACTTCTCGCAGAGTGGGTTGGCTTGTATGCAATATTCCTACCAGCTACGCTAACTTGCAAATATTTACTACTTATTACAGATGCATAAAAATAAAATGTTCTGTGATTAAATTATGTGATTATTTTGCTGCAACCCAAAATAACAGCAAGTTCGCACAAAAATATAAAAAGATTTATCATGGCGATAATGATTATCCATAAGGTGAGATAAAGGGAATTTAGAGTATGGTGGCTGACGTAATCGACAATTCAGTTCCCGTTACTGTTCTTACAGGCTATTTGGGAGCAGGTAAAACGACTCTACTCAATCACATCCTCACCTACGAACACGGCAAAAAAGTTGCTGTGATTGTCAATGAATTTGGGGAAGTGGGTATTGATAATCAATTGATTATCGATGCAGATGAAGAAATTTTTGAAATGAATAATGGCTGTATCTGTTGTACAGTACGCGGCGATTTAATTCGCATCATTGGCAACTTGATGAAGCGGCGCGATAAATTTGACCATTTAGTAATTGAAACAACTGGATTAGCCGATCCTGCACCAGTAATTCAGACATTTTTTGTTGATGAAGACTTACAAAGCCAACTGTCTCTAGACGCAGTGGTGACAGTTGTAGATGCCAAACATATTTGGCAGC
Source organism: Nostocales cyanobacterium LEGE 12452 (assembly GCA_015206945.1). Taxonomy (GTDB): domain Bacteria; phylum Cyanobacteriota; class Cyanobacteriia; order Cyanobacteriales; family Nostocaceae; genus Nostoc. The sequence goes on from JADEXV010000043.1 coordinate 26,346, forward strand.
ACTGGGATGCAGACGAAGCCCAAGAACAGATTGCCTTTGCCGATGTAATTTTACTTAATAAAACAGATTTGGTAGCGCCAGAAGAGTTGAATGAATTAGAAAAACGGATTCGGGCGATGAATGCGATCGCAAAAATCTACCGTACCCAAAATTCTGAACTAGGGATGGATGCTTTATTAGGTGTAAAAGCATTTGATTTAGATCGGGCATTAGAAATCGATCCAGATTTCTTAGGCGAAGATGCCCACGTACACGATGAAACTGTCTTTTCTGTGGCTTTAGTAGAAGCAGGTGCAGTTGATGGAGAAAAATTAAACACTTGGCTTTCGGAGTTACTGCGTACCCAAGGGCCAGATATTTTTCGGATGAAAGGCATTTTAAATATTGCTGGAGAAGATAATCGATTTGTATTCCAAGGAGTACACATGATATTTGATGGCAAACCCGATCGCCCCTGGAAACCAAGTGAAACCCCCAAAAACGAACTAGTATTCATCGGTCGCAACCTTGATGCAGCCAGACTCAAGCAAGATTTTCTTGCTTGTCTAGCGTAAATAGAAAGTTAGGAGTTATGAGTGATGAGTTATAAATTCCTAACTTCTAACTTCTAACTCCTAACTCCTAACTTCTCCACATAACTATGAACACTACAACCAGCAAATCTAAGGAATTTGAACAACACTATTCGGGGACACTTTCAGATTATGTAACTGCGATCGCTTGGTCGCCACAAGGTAAAACTTTAGCAGCAACTTCCGCCGCCGGTGAAGTAGTTTTGTGGAATGATGGCGAACTCACAACCTTACAAACTGGTAACGGTAAATCAGTAGACTGTCTAGCTTTTTCACCAGATGGAAAATTTTTAGCTGTTGGTGGACAAGATGGACAGGTGAAAATTTGGCGCGATACTGAATTAATCGCCACGTTAGAAAATGCTCCTGCATGGGTTGACAAGCTAGCTTGGAATTACACCAGTAACCAACTGGCTTTTAGTTTGGGGCGTTATGTCCAAGTCTGGGATGCAGATACTCGTGAAATTGTCGTGACACTGAATTTTGACAACTCTTCAGTATTGGGTATAGATTGGCGCATTGATGGACAATACTTAGCCATTAGTGGTTACAAGGGAGTCAAAATTTGGCACAGTCAAAACTGGGATGAAGAACCATACAACCTAGATATGACTACTGTCAGCGTAGCGATGGCTTGGTCGCCCGATGGCAAATTCCTGGCTTCTGGCAATATGGATCGTAGTGTCACCGTGTTGGAATGGAATAACCCCGATCCTTGGGTGATGCGCGGCTTTCCTGGGAAAATTCGCCAATTGGCATGGTCAGAAGCTATGACCAAAGTAGGTGCGCCAATATTGGCATCTTCTAGCGTTGAAGGTATTGTAGTTTGGGAAAAGTTAGAGGATGATACTTTAGGTTGGGAAGCGCGAGTATTAACAAATCATGTGGGTGTGATTAATGCGATCGCCTTTGCACCCAAAAGCTTCCTGCTCGCTTCTGCTGCTGCTGACGGTTGGTTATGTTTGTGGAACAAAGCCAAGGAAGTATCCCAAATTATCACAGGTGTCTCAGCAGGATTTTCCACCCTAGCTTGGCATCCCCAAGGTAAGTTACTGGCCGCAGGCGGTGAGCAGGGCGAATTACTTGTATGGTCAAAGGTTTTGCGGGGTCAAGGATTTGGGCGTAGTTAAGCAATACTCAGTAATTAAAGTTGAACCTCAGCAATTTTTTGGCTATGCTGTATCAACAAAGGTATCTTTATGTAAATTATGAACATAGTCAAACTGATTTTACTTGCTTGTCCTGCATTTCTGATATCCATGCTGCTGATAGTCAATCCAGCACACGCATCCAGCCTGAAATCTACTTATGCTACCCAAATTATGACGGTAGTATCTACACAACAAATTCCCGATCTGGCAACACCACACTTGATTCAAACATCTAATCCGATTATTGATCAACTTGGTTGCAATTGTGCCAACTGTGTTCAGTCTAAATTTCAGTCTTTACAAGGCAAGCTGCCATCTGTCGGTTTTTAATAAACTTAGGAGTTATAAATATTATCGGGGCACAGCATTGCTGTGCCCTTATTAATTTTATAAGCTTTTTGTACGTAAGTATCGCACTGGTTGCAGCATAATTATTAATGATATTCGCTAAAAGTCACGCCTGAAAAACGAAGTAGGAAAGTTGTTAAGTGAATCCCTGGATACTGAGAAAGCTGCTGGTAAAGTAGTAAGGTTGGTGCAATCGCCATCTGCATCCAAGCTGTTAAGCTCTTGTTAAAAGAGCTAGTCCGGGGATTAGAAAACTTGCTAGAGTGAACAGAGTTAGCCTTAATGTCTAATCGCCAAAACCTATACATCTCATGGATTTTGCTAATATTGCATCCCAGCTAAACGCTGGAACGATTTTGCCAGAGGGGATTGTTATTCTCACCCTCTTGGGGGTTTTGATTGTTGATTTGATTTTGGGGCGTACATCCGCACGCTGGATTGGATATCTAGCGATCGCAGGTTTATTTGCTTCGATTGTCGCCCTCTATTTTCAATGGGACTCTCCTAATCCCATCGGTTTTACCGGTAGCTTTAATAGTGATGACCTGAGTATCGTCTTTCGCGGTATTATTGCCTTGTCTGCGATTGTGACTATACTGATGTCAATTCGCTACGTTGAGCAGAGCGGCACTGCTTTAGCCGAATTCATCGCTATTTTGCTGAGTGCTACTCTAGGAGGGATGTTTTTATCCGGGGCTAGTGAGTTGGTGATGATTTTCATCTCCCTAGAAACCCTGAGTATCTCCTCTTACTTGTTGACAGGATATACCAAGCGTGACCCCCGCTCCAATGAAGCGGCGCTGAAATATTTGTTAATTGGAGCTTCCAGTACAGCAATATTTTTGTACGGTGTATCCCTGCTGTATGGACTATCGGGAGGACAAACTGAACTTAGTGGGATCGCTAATGGCATTGCCACAGCAAAAGTGGGACAATCTTTAGGTTTAGTGATTGCCCTAGTATTTGCGATCGCAGGTATTGGCTTCAAAATCTCCGCTGCACCCTTCCACCAGTGGACACCAGACGTTTACGAAGGCGCTCCCACCCCAGTCATCGCCTTTTTATCTGTCGGTTCCAAAGCAGCTGGGTTTGCCCTAGCCATCCGCTTGTTGATAACAGCCTTCCCCCTTGTTGCTGACGAGTGGAGGTTTGTCTTCACTGCTCTGGCTGTTCTCAGCATGATTTTGGGTAACGTAGTCGCCCTAGCTCAAACCAGCATGAAACGGATGCTAGCTTATTCATCCATTGCCCAAGCTGGATTTGTGATGATTGGCTTAATTGCTGGTACACAGGCAGGGTATGCCAGTATGATATTTTACTTACTGGTTTATCTGTTCATGAACCTGTGCGGCTTTACCTGCATCATCCTGTTTTCACTGCGGACAGGAACCGACCAGATTGCCGAATACTCTGGTTTATATCAAAAAGACCCACTCCTAACACTGGCGTTGAGTATCTCCCTGCTTTCCTTGGGTGGTATTCCACCATTAGCTGGATTTTTCGGCAAGATTTACTTATTCTGGGCTGGTTGGCAAGCAGGACTTTATTGGTTAGTTTTGCTGGGCTTAGTTACCAGCGTCGTCTCCATCTACTACTACATTCGCGTAGTTAAAATGATGGTAGTCAAAGAACCCCATGAAATGTCCGACGCGGTTAAGAATTATCCACAAGTGCGTTGGGATTTGCCTGGACTCAGACCTTTGCAGGTCGGGTTGGTGGTAACATTAATTGCCACTTCCATAGCAGGGATTTTGTCAAATCCACTGTTTACATTGGCTAACAATTCTATCTCCAATACCCCATTTTTGCAAGCAACAATCAACACTAATGTAAAAGCACAAAATCTCCTGCTTTTACCAAAGTTAGATTCGGTTAGTCAGTCTGAATCCTCTGTTGATTCTACTGCCAAGATATAACCGAGCCTCAGCCATACTTTGTACTTAAAGACACGCCTGTTTGCTAATTAGCAGACAGGCGTTGTTATATCTTTTAACTGAAATTTTATGAGACTGATTGAATAGGTATTTTAATTACAAACTTTGCACCTTTTTCTGGAACAGAAAAACAATTAAGTTGCCCGTTATGCTTTTCAACTATAATTTGATAGCTTATATATAGCCCTAGTCCAGTACCTTTTCCCACACTTTTAGTGGTAAAAAACGGATCGAATAGCTTTGAGCGAACTTGTTCATTTATCCCCAAACCATTATCAGCAATACTAATGGCTATCCATTTTTCATCAAGTAGCTCAGTTTTAATTTGAATTTGGGGATTATTATTTATCAGTTTTTGGCTTTCAGTTTTTTGTGTATTTACTTTTGAATACTGACTGTTGAGTGCTGATGCTTCCAATGCATCAATCGCATTAGCCAGAATATTCATAAATACTTGATTGAGTTGACCAGGATAGCAAGTTACATTCGGTAGTTTACTATATTTTTTGATAACTTTGATTTCTGGGTACTCATGCCTTGCTTGCAGGCGATGCTCCAAAATCATTAAAGTACTATCAATTCCTTCATGAATATTGACTTGCTTAAGTTCTGCTTCATCCAGCCTGGAAAAATTACGTAGTGATTTAACAATTTCCTGAATGCGTTCTGTTCCCACTTTCATGGACTGGAAGAGTTTAGTTATATCTTGAATCAAAAAATCTAAATCTATTTCTTCTACTTGCCGTTGGATTTCTGGAAGAGTATTTGGAAAAGCTTGTTGATAAATTTCGACTAATTTCAGTAAATCTTGAGTGTATTTATGAGCGTGGTGAAGGTTCCCATAAATAAAACTCACGGGGTTATTAATTTCATGAGCAATACCAGCAACCATCTGACCTAAACTAGACATTTTCTCAGCTTGGATAAGCTGAGTTTGGGTAAGTTGTAGTTCATTGAGTGTGTCTTGTAAAGCAGTTGTACGTTCCTCAACCCGAATTTCTAGCTCTTGATTCGCTTTCTTGAGTGCTTCCTCTGCTTGTTTTCGTCTCTGAACTTCTTTGGCTAACTCATCAATTTTTTCGTTCAACAGAACGAAATTACTACTGGCTAAAACTCTATTTTCCAAGCGTAAGAGAATTAAAGCTGAAGATTCAGGAGACCAAGGTTGAATAACTGCTCCTTGACTACGACATATTAAGGTTTGTCCATCATTCATTCGTAAAGTCAAAGAGCCAATCACCATCGCCCTACTACTTGAACAAGCTTGTAAATACTTTACAATATCGTTGCTAGACTCAGTTACGAGTTCAAAGAGCATTTTTCCTCGCAGTTCTTGACGGCGCAACCCCAGAATATCTGCTACTGGTTGATTCGTCGCTAACAACTGACCCTCTCCACTTACCAGAAGTAAAGGTTCTGGTAAAACTCTGGCAAATTCAAGAAATTGTTCAGGAGTCATGGAGCTTCCACTTTCACGGTTTGACTCTACTTTACATATCTGCACTAAGCTTAATCCTGGAGTTATTTTGTTTGATGCTGAAGGATTTACACAGATTCTATTCCCTTAAAGTATTCTCTACCTTCTGCATCTTCTGCCTCTTCTGTAAGTTTTAAGTAAACAATAACTTTACATCCAGAATAACCTTGTGCTATCGTCTCTTGCAATTCTACTTTCGCATATCCCAGATTATTAGCTGCGATCGTTCCAAAAACGTTTGAGGTCATCATGCACATGGCAGGGCGATTAAGTACTTTGTCGCCAAATGGGCAAACACGGTTGCCAAAGACAATTTTTTCATCATTCTGCTCAATCACATAAAAATCGCCCTGGATTCGTTTTTTTAAATCAATCAAGACATTAGCTACCTGCTTACGAGAAAGGTTAGAGATTTCCAGAGCAGATTTATAATCTTGGTTAATCTGCCTTCCCATCCTTTCACCAACAACGCTAATAAATCCCGAAGCTTCCTCTAAACCAACTACATCCTGCAAAGTACCAGATAATTCTCGGATTAGTGTACGTAAAAATATGTCGCGTTCTAAAGAAAGATTAAGCGTAGCCATTGAGTGCTTGGGTGCATTGATCATAAATTTTGAGAATATAATCTTGGAAGTACAGTTATAGAGTTCCCAAAAATGCCTCTAAAGTAACTACTTAATCTTTTTATTCTGAGAATTTGATGTTTTTTGGTTTGAATAAAAAATAATCTCCATAACAAATCTGATCTTTATCATAGTGACAGTTTACGGTTTTGCATAGTCTCTTCCTTCTATGTTACGTCCCCATTATCCTTTCTAACCCTCCTTAAAAAGTAGGAAATTAGATCAAGTCTTAAAAAGGTTAGCTAGCAAAATATTAAGCATTTTCCTATTAGCAGTGGGCTTGAGTTAGGAGAACATTGTTAACAAGAAATATAATTTATTATTAAATCATGCATAAATATACTTGTTCACAATCAGGATAAAATTTTCTCTTTTATATAAATAAACTTTTTTGCTTTGAAAGCATAACTAATTGTGAGGGATAAAATATTAATATTTTGGTTAATACAAATTGCTAATAAACATTTAACATATTTATTTGTAAATATTTATAATTACTTCTGTATTTGCTATTTTAATAAATAGGTATAGTAATTATAAATTCAGTTCCTTTTCCTAATATAGAATTTACTTCTAGAGATCCTTTATGTTTTTTTACAATTATTTGATACGCAATTGATAATCCTAATCCTGTTCCTTTTCCCACAGGTTTTGTTGTGAATAAATGATCAAACATTTTTTGCTGAACATCAGCAGATATTCCCACCCCATTATCTTGAATTCGAATCGAGACATGATTCTTATCTTCAGTTAGGGCAGTATGAATTGTAATTTTATTACAATTTAACTTAATCTCATTAAAACTCAATCCAGCATTAGACTCATCTAAAGCATCAATGGCATTTGCCAAGAGATTCATAAATACCTGATTCAATTGTCCTGGAAAGCATTCTACTAAAGGAAATTCTTCGTAATATTGAACTACTTGAATAGCAGGACGAATTTTATTAGCTTGTAAACGGTGCTTGAGAATGAGGAGAGTATTGTTAATACCTTCATGAATATTAAACAGAACTTTTTGTTCTGTATCTGCTCTGGAGAAAGTTCGCAGACTGTCGCTAATATTGGAAATACGATCTGTACCTTCTCTCATTGAGGAAATGAGTTTAGGTAGATCCTCACGTAAATATTCTAGATCAATCATTTTAATTGTTTCTTGAATTTGCTGAGATGCTTTGGGATAGGTTTGCTGATAGAGGTCAATTAGATGTAATAAATTCTCAATATACTCTTTCGCTGGAGTCAGATTACCTGCAATAAACCCAACTGGGTTATTAATCTCATGAGCTACATCCGCTACCATACTTCCTAAAGTAGACATCTTATTCTCCATTATCTGAAGATTAAGCAGCATCATTTCTAGCTCATGGCTTCTTTCTTCTAATTTATTTTGATATTCTTTTAGTTCATCAATTACTCTTCTGAGTAAAGATTCTTTTTTTTGATTTGTTTCTTCAAGTCTTCTCCGGTCTGATTCAGAACGCTCTAATTTCTTTTGGATAATTCTATTGGCTTTTTTTAATTCCTTAATTTCTTGTTGATAATCTAATATTTCCATTAATTTTTACTGATTTCCTAAAATTAAAGTCACAAAACTTTCATTGTGGAATTGCGTCTGGCTAATTCCATCTATAGGAGCAATTTCTCCATAAGAATAAAATCCACAGGCAGGTAAATAGTCAGTCAGACAAAGTTTTGTATTCTGATATTCTTCTTGTGCCCTAGTACCAAGTATTTGCCGACGAGCTACACATGAAAAAAGTAAAACAGCACTTGGCTCTGTACCAGGATAATTATTTAAGGCATTCATAAATGATGCTTTGGAAGCTGCTAAAATATCTTCATAATCTGCTTCAGAAATTTGAATAATTGCTTGATTGGGAATATCTCCAAAAAAGGTTATACTACTAGATTCTTGATTGTAAGCAATAGGTGCTCTTATATAAAAATTTTCTTCATTCTCATCAAACACTGCTAGTGGATATTCCATTGAAGGTGGAAGCAAACCTAGATAATTATGATAAAAATCTAAAGCTGGTTTACCATCTATTTCATAGACTATGTTTTTATCTACCTTAGTCACTTTGCTTGTTTGACCAATGGGATGCCAACCACTTGCAACAGCGTGAGAAAACAATATTGTGCCGGAAAAAAGCAGGATTGGTACAGAATCACTTAATACTTCTGTTTTAAAAAATTGATATGTATTTTGATATCTTGATTGATCGCCTGCCAAACCACCGAATATTGGCACATATTGACCAAGAGCTAGCTTTAAGCCATTTAATATAGAGACACCACTAGTTGTGAGACTCTCTGGATGAGTTAAGCATAGCTTTGGAGATGCAGTACTTTTTGCTTTAGCTTGCTCCACAGCTTGTTTAGTTGCAGTAATTGGATCGTCTGAAACTTTGCGTCCAACTCCTGCATAAATTTCAACTTCATCTGAGCAAAACAACATCAAAGTGATTGAGTCTTGCTGAAACTCTAAGACTGAAGAAATTTCTCCATCTGTTGTTCCACCAATCAACTCAATCCCCGGAAAAACCCGATCGATTTGCTGCAAAATGAGAGAATGATCAAAATCAATTGCAGCAAAAATAATCCCAGCTTTTGGTATATCTCCTGCAAGAGAACTGGCACATTGGTGAAGAACTTCTTCAACTGCTGCTAGAGAATCTGGATCGTTACTGTGACCTACTACTGCCTTGAACATAAATTTATTTATTATGTTGATAAAGGGAACTTACTATAGTTATTAAATGGGAAGTTTAATGATAAACTCTGAACCTTGCCCTATTGATGAATTTACCTCTAGAGTACCTCCATGTTTTTCGACAACAATTTGATGCGCAATTGATAATCCTAATCCTGTACCTTGACCCACAGGCTTGGTGGTGAATAAATAGTCAAAGATTTTTTGTTGGACATTAACCGACATTCCTACACCATTATCTTTAATCCTAATCAAGATATAATTTTTGTCTTCAGTGAGAGTAGTCTGAATCAAAATTTGATTCGGATTTGCTTCAATCTCCATATAGGTAAGTCCTATATTAGACTCCTCTAAAGCATCAATAGCATTAGCTAATAAATTCATAAATACCTGATTTAGTTGTCCGATAAAACATTCTAATTCTGGCAATATATCGTAATCTCTAATTACTTGAATATCAGGTCGAACTTCGGATGCTTTTAAACGGTGTTTGAGAATCATAATTGTACTGTCTATGCCATCATGAATGTTGCAAGACACTTTGCGATCGCTATCAGATCGAGAAAAGGTTCTCAAGCTGGTACTAATGTTACGAATACGCTGAACTCCTTCTTTCATTGAGGAAATTAAATTAGGTAGATCGGCAAGTATATACTTCAAATCTATGGCTGCAATTTCTTCTTGAATTTCTGGAACTGGATTAGGATAGTGCTGCTGATAGAGGTCAATAATATTAATCATGTCTTGGAAATATACTGAAGCGTGTCCAAGATTGCCATGAATGAAACCAACTGGATTATTAATTTCATGAGCAACTCCTGCTACTAATTGACCAAGGGCAGACATTTTTTCTGTCTGTACAAGTTGAAGTTGAGACTCTTGTAGGTCCTTTAATGCCCTAGATAAAGCTGATGTCCTTTCTAAAACTCGGTTTTCTAAAGTTTTTCTGAGATTTCGTAATTGAAGATGGGTTTTAATTCTAGCTAGTAATTCTTCTTCATGAAAGGGTTTTGTAATGTAATCAACTGCTCCTATGTTTAGACCCTTTACCTTACTGTGAGTATCAGAATTAGCTGTCATAAAAATTATGGGTATATCACAAGTAACTGAATTTTCTTTCAGTCTTTTACAAGTTTCAAATCCATCTATTCCTGGCATCATCACATCTAATAGAATTAAGTCGGGCAGTTGAAATTCAACCTGCTTAAGTGCTCTTTCGCCATCATTTTCTGTGATAACTTTAAAGCCTACATTAGTTAATGTATCAAAAACTATTTCTAAATTAGTAGTAGTATCATCTACCACTAGGATTAAACTATCATCTGGGGTATAAAGCATTTCTATATCTGGTTGTTCATTCATATATTTAAATTAATTTATTCATTGTTAGTTATTCCCTATTAACCCTGCGATCGCAGCTAAGTCCCCACTATTTTATTGGTAGACAGACTGCAAATTTATCGTCTGACAACCCTATAGTTCCCAAAAACTCTGATAACAGCAACATTTTCACGCTAAATTGCTTAGAGCTTTGCGTTGGGGCGATCGCTAATGTACATCAATCACCTATTTTAGTTTTCCCCAAAGTTTTAAATCCTCTTTTATAAAGGCGATCGCTCTGAAATTAGTTATTTTTACCCTTGTTTTATTAGAAAATTAGCGCTAATTAAGAACAATATTATTGATGCTTCAAGTTAATACTTTCAGTTAGTCAACAGTATTTATCATGAATATTCCTAAATGTAAGTATATTTTTATCAAAGCTTTATATAAAATCTATTTACATATAATTACGGTTAATGTTTTTTGTTAAATATCCAACAACATTAGTTAAGTTTGAAAACATTTATATAGATTTACATACCACTAGATTAACCTAAATACGATTTACGCACTAGATAACATGTCGTGTTTTAGTAAGTTGAGTTTTTTCAAACAATTATCATCGGCTTTATTTGAACCTCTTGATTTTGTTCTCCTGTAATTAATGTTTGTTACTTATAAATAATATATTTTTTGTATCAAAATACAGAACTTAAGTTCGGCAGTATATCTTACTTTCGTATTGATTGAATTTTGCGATCAATTGCTATTCCTGATATTTTATGACAGCACGAGATTTTAAAAAAACTCAAGAAAAAGACAATTAATATTCGTTGCTTGGTGTAATGATATATTCTCGTATTCTAGAGAAATAGCAAGTAGTAATGTTCACAATCTAGGGCGTGTCATCAATTAAATAAACTGGAATCAGAACTGTTTCAGAAAGAGAGATAAGAGGAAAAGAATGACGCGTCGATACGCACTACGAGATGACCAATGGGAAAGAATCAAAGGCCTGCTACCTGGGCGAGAGGGTTATATAGGAGTCACCGCAAAAACAATCGCTTGTTTGTCGAAGCATTGTTATATCGCTAAAGCCTGTCATTTAATTGAAAACTTGTTTGCCAAACTCAAGCAGTATCGAGCGTAGGCGCAGCCCATCGTAGACATCGCTACGCGCTATGACAAACGTGCTGCAAACTTTATGGGTGCAATTATATCTGGCTGCTTCTGTCATTTGGCTCAATTGATGACACGCCTTAATACCCCGATAAACTAGGGTTTTACTGCCTGAGTAGATTTGTGCAGTAATGCGATAGCCAGGAAACGAATATAATGTATCCAATATTACTAACATTGCGGACTATGTTCATAATTATTGTTTCTATGGCTTATTATTTCCGCGTCAAAACTATCCTCATCATGAAATAGGATTTTTTTGTTTAATTTATATTAGAAAATATGACTTTTAATATATTTTTACTAAATATCTGAATCTTGAACTGTAACGTTTCCTCATCAATTTAAGTACATATCAAAACCTCAACCACAACCCCTCTTTGAACTTATGAAGAAAGAAGAGAAAACACAGCTTTACCGGGCTAAGATAAAGCTGTATCTCACTAAATAATGATGATTTATCAACATAAGTGTTTTTGAACTAACTATTTTTATCCGCTTTTAATCGGACACCAATATAGATGGTGTATTTTTGGCTGCGATAATAATAACGAGCACAAATACTACTTGATTTTTTGTTTAATAAAAGTCACAACCTGAGTTAGCTGTTTCTTCAAACCATCAATTTCTGCTTGCATTTTGACAATTTTCTCATTCAATGCATTAATTTCTGCCTCAGAGACTCCTCCAGTACTGGGGGTTGCGACGCTAGGAATTACGACGCTAGGGGGTACTACCGTACTATTGGGAACAGCAGAGGTTGGTAACGTGCTGTTTTTTACAGAAACTCCTGCTCCTACCGCGACTAGTTCTGGGCGTGGCTGTTTCGCCTTAGCCATAGCTAACTTAATCGCGCCGATTAGTTGTTTCTGATCAAAAGGCTTGCCCAAAAATTCAAAATATTCAAATGGTTCTGTGATTTTCTCAGTTACCTCTTCCTTGCGACCAGACATGATAACTAAAGGAATTTTCCTTAACTCTGGATCGGCTTGAACTTTCTGGAAAACCTCCCAACCACTCATTTTAGGTAACAGAAAATCCAGCATAATCAGGCTGAGTTTTTCCTGAAGAATGAAATTTAGTCCTTCCACACCGTCTTTTGCTTCTAGTACCTCAAAATTGCCCGGAGGCAACATTTCTCGTACTTTTACCCTGACAACTGTAGTGTCATCGATAACTAAAATCTTGTTGCTTGCCACGACTGTTTGCTCTAACAGAAACTATAAGTGTAAATAGCGGCTTTGCCGATTGTCCTTGAGAATCCTCCCACTATATACATAATTTCTAGCAATTGGGGGATAGTATATTTCGGTATAAATGACATTGTTAGAGGTGTTTTGCAAAACTTTTGCTTGCGCTCTTTTAAATTTGTGTCATTGTGATATTTAATCAACAGATCACTACATCTATATCCGCATCTTGCTTGGATGTCTATGATTTCGTCACAACAAGCCGAACTAAAGTCTGAAATTATGGCAATGCCTAGCTGGTTACGTCGCCCGATTGGGAAAGCCAGTGAAATCTCTACGGTACAACGCATTATTAAGCAGCGCCAAATTCACACGATTTGCGAAGAGGGTCGCTGTCCCAACCGGGGGGAGTGCTATGCCCAAAAAACTGCGACTTTTTTGCTAATGGGACCTACCTGCACACGTTCTTGTGCTTTCTGTCAAGTAGATAAAGGTCATGCACCAATGCCTCTTGATTTAGAGGAACCTGAAAAGGTTGCCCAGGCGGTGCAGCTTTTGGGATTGCGTTATGTAGTGCTGACTTCTGTAGCGCGTGATGACTTGCCCGATCAAGGTGCAGGGCACTTTGTAAAGACGATCGCGACTATCCGCCAATTGAATCCAGAGACTCAAATAGAAGTGCTGACCCCAGATTTTTGGGGTGGTGCTGGTGTTGGAGAGTCAGGTCAACGCCAACGGATAGCGATGATTGTCAAAGCCAAACCAGCTTGTTTTAATCACAATATCGAGACAGTGCAACGGTTAACTGGCCCAGTGCGCCGGGGAGCCAAGTATGATCGCTCCCTCTCGGTGCTGGCTACGGTTAAAGAAATCGATTCGACAATTCCCACCAAATCAGGTTTGATGCTGGGGCACGGAGAAACAGTTGATGAAGTTATTGAAGCAATGGCTGATTTAAGGGCTGTGGGATGCGATCGCTTGACTATCGGGCAGTATATGCGTCCTTCTTTAGAACATTTGCCAGTCCAAAAATATTGGACTCCAGAGGAATTCGATCAGCTTGGCAGATTAGCATGGGAAATGGGATTCAACCATGTTCGTTCTGGGCCTCTGGTTCGCAGTTCCTACCATGCTGGAGAGGAGGGAGTGGGGATTGGAGAGTAGGGAGTGGGAGGAGCAGGGG